>NZ_MKRU01000052.1:5961-10886 GCF_001897985.1 Microbacterium sp. 69-7
CGCCTGGGAGTGCACCAGCTCATCGCGATGCGCACGCCGGCGCACGCCGCGGTCAACGAGACGGTCCGGCAGGTGAGGAAGGCCGTCGGCGCCCCGGCCGCCGGGTTCGCCAACGCGGTCCTGCGCCGTGTCAGCGAGCGGACGCCGCAGGAGTGGGACGACCATCTGGCCGCCGCCGCGCGCTCCGACGATGAGCGCCTGGCGGTGCGCTTCGCGCATCCTGTGTGGGTGATCCGCGCCTTCCGCCGGGCGCTGGCCGCCGAGGGGCGCGCGGACGAACTGGAAGAGCTGCTGGCGGCGGACAACGCCGCACCCGTCGTCACCCTCGCCGCGCTGCCCGGACTGGCAGAGCGACCCGCCGAGGCGACGTTGACCCCGTACTCGCCGCTCGGGTTCCGCTCCGCCGGCGGTGATCCGGGGGCGCTGGTCACAGCATCCGGGGGACTCGTCCGGGTGCAGGACGAGGGCTCGCAGCTGGCCGCGCTGGCCCTGGCACGCGCACAGCCTGTCGCCGACGGCGAGCGCTGGCTCGACCTGTGCGCCGCCCCGGGCGGCAAGACGGCCGTCCTCGCCGCCGAGGCGCTCGCCCACGGTGCCACGCTCGAGGCGAACGAGCTGTCACCCGCGCGCGCCGGGCTCGTGCGGGACTCCGTGTCCGCCGTGCCTCTGGAGGTCCCGGTCTCGGAGGAGGACGGCCGGGTACGCGCGGGGCGTGGACGCTACGACCGCATCCTGGTCGACGCCCCCTGCACCGGGCTCGGTGCGCTCCGCCGCCGCCCGGAGGCGCGGTGGCGAAAGCAGCCCGTCGACGTGCCCGAGCTGGCGGCGCTGCAATCCGAGCTTCTGTCGGCGGCGCTCGCCGCACTGCGTCCCGGGGGCGTCGTCGCGTACGTGACCTGCTCCCCGCATCTCGCGGAGACGGCCGCGATCGTGGCCGACGCGCTGCGGACCGCCGACGGCGCCGTCGAAGAGCTGGACGCGCGTGCCGTCGTCGCCGCGATCGCCACGGATCCCATCGACCTCCCCGCCCCCGCGGACGGGTCGGGCCGCGCACAGCTGTGGCCGCACCGGCACGGCACCGACGCGATGTCGATCTCTCTGCTGCGCAAGCGGTGATCGCGGCGCCGACTAGGGTGGTGCCGTGACCGGCGACATCCGCATCAACCCCAGCATCCTGGCCGCCGACTTCGTCAACATGCAGGCGGAGTTGGCGCGCATCGCGACCGCCGACTTCGTGCATGTGGACGTCATGGACAATCACTTCGTGCCGAATCTGACGTTCGGTCCGCAGATGGTCGAGCGCATCCAGGCGACGAGCCCCGTGCCGCTGGACGTCCACCTCATGATCTCGGATGCCGACCGGTGGGCGCCCGGGTACGCCGAGCTTGGCGCGGCATCCGTCACCTTTCATCTCGAGGCGGCGACCGACCCGATCACTCTCGCGCGGCGACTCCGCGCGATCGGGTCGCGAGCCGGCGTCGCCGTCAAACCCGCGACACCGGTCGAAGGCCTGTACGACGTGCTCGACGAGTTCGACCAGATCCTCGTGATGACCGTCGAGCCGGGCTTCGGCGGCCAGTCCTTCATGGCCGATCAGATGCCCAAGCTCGCGCGTCTGCACGACGAGGCGCGCCGGCGCGGCTCGCAGGTGTGGCTGCAGGTCGACGGCGGCATCTCCGAGTCGACCATCGCGCAGGCCGCCGAGGCCGGCGCCGACACGTTCGTCGCCGGATCCGCGGTCTTCGGCGCGGACGAGCCCGACCGGGCGATCGCCGCGCTGCGCCGACTCGCCACCGAGCATCACCGCCACTGAGCACCGCCGCCCGCGGCTGGCGGCGCGCGGGCGCGCCGAGGACCGGTAGCCTGAGAGGGGGAAGACGTTCGACGCCCTGTTCGCGGAGCTGACGACGACCGCCGAGACCCGTCCCGAAGGCTCCGGCACGGTCGCGCAGCTCGATCGCGGCGTGCACGCCATCGGCAAGAAGATCGTCGAAGAGGCCGCGGAAGTCTGGATGGCCGCGGAGTACCAGTCCGACGACGAGACCGCCGAAGAGATCTCGCAGCTGCTGTACCACCTGCAGGTGCTGATGCTCGCCAAGGGCCTCACGCTGCAGGACGTCTACCGACATCTCTGAGCGCGTTCCCGCCCCCGCTCGTCCCGACACCGAAAGCCCTTCACCCATGCTGCGCATCGCCGTGCCGAACAAGGGGTCGCTCGCCGACACCGCCGCCGAGATGCTCGCGGAAGCCGGATACATCGGCCGCCGCGACCCCAAGGACCTCCACGTCATCGACCCCGTCAACGAGGTCGAGTTCTTCTACCTGCGCCCGAAGGACATCGCGACCTATGTCGGTTCCGGCGCACTGGACGTCGGCATCACCGGCCGCGACCTGCTGCTGGACGCACGGATGCCGGGTGCCCGCGAGATCGAGAAGCTGGGCTTCGGCGGCTCGACCTTCCGCTTCGCCGGCCCTCCCGGGCGCTTCACGCAGGTGAGCGACCTCGAGGGTCTGCGGGTCGCGACGGCGTACCCGGGGCTGGTCGACGGCTTCCTCGACGAGCAGGGAGTCGCGGTCGACCTGGTGCCGCTGGACGGCGCGGTGGAGTCGGCGGT
This sequence comes from Microbacterium sp. 69-7, assembly GCF_001897985.1. Lineage (NCBI taxonomy): Bacteria > Bacillati > Actinomycetota > Actinomycetes > Micrococcales > Microbacteriaceae > Microbacterium > Microbacterium sp. 69-7. The sequence goes on from NZ_MKRU01000052.1 coordinate 8,577, forward strand.
GCAGCTCGGCGTCGCGGATGCCGTCGCGGACGTGGTATCCACCGGCACGACGCTCCGCCAGGCGGGTCTGGAGATCTTCGGCCCGGTGCTGCTCGAGTCGGAAGCGGTGCTCATCGGCGCTCCGAGCGAGGCCGAGGGCACCGAGACCCTGCTGAGGCGACTGCGCGGCGTCATGGTAGCCAGGCGTTACGTCCTCATCGACTACGACCTCCCGGCGTCGCTGGTCGACGACGCGGTCGCCATCGCTCCCGGTATCGAGTCGCCCACGATTTCGCCGCTTCGCGATCCCGAATGGGTCGCCGTGCGGGTCATGAGCCCCCGCAAGACGGTCAACCAGGTGATGGACGCGCTGTACGCGATCGGCGCGCGCGCGATCCTGGTGACCGCGATCCACAACGCGAGGCTCTGACATGTCGCTCGCACGACGGGTCATCCCCTGTCTGGACGTGGCCGCCGGCCGCGTCGTCAAGGGCGTGAACTTCGAGAACCTCCGCGACATGGGTGATCCCGTCGAACTCGCCGCCCTCTATTTCGCTCAGGGCGCCGACGAGCTGACCTTCCTCGACGTGACCGCGACGGTCGATGATCGTTCGACGACCTACGACGTCGTGCGCCGCACGGCCGAGGAGGTCTTCATCCCCCTGACCGTCGGCGGCGGTGTGCGCAGCGCCGACGACGTGGCCCGTCTGCTCGCGGTCGGGGCCGACAAGGTCGGCGTCAACTCCGCGGCCATCGCGCGCCCCGACCTGCTGGGCGAGATCGCCGATCGCTTCGGCGCGCAGGTGCTGGTGCTGTCGCTCGACGTCAAACGCGCGCCGGGCACCCGCTCCGGTTTCGTCGTCACGACCCACGGCGGTCGGACCGCGACCAGCCTCGACGCGCTCGACTGGGCGCGAGAGGCGATCGACCGGGGAGCGGGGGAGCTGCTGGTCAACTCGATCGACGCCGACGGCACGAAGGACGGGTTCGACCTCGAGCTCGTCGGCCTGATGCGCGAGCTGTCCTCCGTGCCCGTCATCGCCTCCGGAGGCGCCGGAAGCGTCGAGCACTTCGCCCCGGCCGTGCACGCGGGCGCCGACGCGGTGCTCGCGGCATCCGTCTTCCACTCCGGGCAGCTGACGATCGGCGACGTCAAGGACGCGCTGACGGCGGACGGGATCGAGGTGCGCCGATGAGCGCCGTCGACGACGCTCGCATCGACCGCGTCCGCTTCAACGCGGACGGGCTCGTCCCGGCGATCATCCAGCAGCACGACACGGGCGACGTGCTCATGCTCGGCTGGATGGACGCCGAAGCCCTCCGCCGCACGCTCACCGAGGGACGGGTGACGTTCTGGTCGCGCTCCCGCCAGGAGTACTGGCGCAAGGGCGACACGTCGGGTCACGCGCAGTACGTGCGCGGCGCCCGGCTGGACTGCGACGGCGACACCCTGCTGATCGCCGTCGAGCAGATCGGTGCCGCCTGCCACACCGGCGATCACACCTGCTTCGACGCCGACGACCTCTCTCCCGTCGTCGCCCTCGCACCGCTCGATCACGGCGGCGACCCGTCGTGACGGCACGCGCACGCAGTTACGCGGTCCTCTCGATCATCGCCGGCGGCGCCCTCGCGATCATCTCGTCGACCCAGACGTGGCTGGACGTCGCCTTGGATGCCGGTGCCACCGCATCCCTCACCGTCGCCGGCGCGAAGGGGTTCACCCTGCTCGCTCCGCTCAGCCTGGCGGCGCTCGCGCTGGGCCTCGCCCTCACGGTGGTCGGACGCGTGCTGCGTTACGCGTTCGGAGCGGTTGCGGTCATCATCGGCGGCACGCTGCTGATCGGTGCGGGACGCATCGCGATCGAACACCCCGTGGATGCCGTCTCGGCCGCGGTGACGACGGCCACCGGCCTGTCGGGAACGGACGCGATCGACGGGCTGGTCGCCTCGATCACGTCGACGCCCTGGCCGTGGCTCACGGTGGTCGCGGGCGCACTGGTCGCCGTGGGCGGCGTCCTGACGCTCGCCGCGTCGCACCGCTGGCGCGGCAGTGGACGCCGGTATCGCACGGACAACCCGAGCCCGTCGGCGGCGGGATCGGCCACGGGTGCGGCCGCGTCGCGCCCGCACGACGCGATCGACTCCTGGGACGACCTGTCGCACGGCGACGATCCCACCGCCCGCTAGACTGGCGGGTAACCCCCGAATGAGACCGAGGAGCACCATGAGCAACAGCATCGACGACCCCGGCCACGGACACTCGCCCGCCGCCTGGACGGCTGTGGTCATCATGCTGCTGGCCGTCACGCTCGGCACGGTCTTCTACTGGTT
>NZ_MKRU01000053.1:0-11741 GCF_001897985.1 Microbacterium sp. 69-7
CTCCGTCAGGCGGCGAAGTATTTCGCTGCGGAGACGAACTGGTGAACCGCTTCCAGTTCGTCGAGGACCACAAGGACGCCTACGGCGTGAAGCGGTTGTGTGAGGTCATCGAGATCGCCCGGTCCTCGTTCTACGCGTGGCTGGCCGCAGCCCCGGGACGGGCCGCGCGAGCCGCGGACGACGCCCGGTTGGCGGCACGGATCCGGGTGCTGCAGGACCCCGCGCAGGGTGGTGACCGCGCCTACGGGGCACCGAGGATCACTGCCGACCTCAACGACGGCGTCCCCGCCGCCGGGCGGGTGAATCATAAGCGGGTCGCTCGGGTGATGCGGGAACACGCGCTCGCGGGGATCCGACTGCGCCGCCGGGTGAAGACCACGATCCCGGACCAGTCCGGACGGAAGTTCCCCGACCTGATCGGGCGGGACTTCAGCACCGGGGAACCGAACCGCAGGTATGTCGGCGATATCACCTACCTCCCCATCGCGGACGGCAGCAACCTGTATCTGGCGACCTGCATCGACCTCGGGTCGCGCAAGCTCGCCGGCTGGCAGGTCGCCGACCACATGCGCACCGAACTCGTCGAAGGCGCTCTCCGCGGCGCGCACCGCGACCGCGGATCGCTGGCCGGCGCAGTGTTCCACAGCGACCACGGCTCGGTCTACGCGTCGAAAGCCTACGCAGCACTCTGCGAGCAGCTCAAGGTGACCCAGTCCATGGGCGCGGTGGGCACGAGCGCCGACAACTCGCTGGCCGAGAGCTTCAACGCCGCGCTCAAACGCGAGCTCCTCCAAGGCGCGTCGGCGTTCCCCGATCAAGCCACCGCCTACCGGGCCGTGTTCCGGTGGACGAACCGATACAACACGCGCCGACGCCACTCCGCGATCGGCCAGCTCACCCCGAACAGCTACGAGAACACCTACGCGGCCGCGAGATCAGCTACCCTCACGGAAGCGGCATAACCGAAATGACACCGTGTCCACGATCCGGGGTCAAGGCCCCCAAACCGACGACGACCTCCACCCGCGAGAAGTAGCTTCTGCCGAATATGGGTCCCTCGGGCTAAATGATGCTCGCCAGGACATTCAGGCGGAGCTGAGCGAGCACGGCGACCACTAGGTATGCGGCGACCGTCACGAGCGTCATCCACGGCCACAACAACGCACCGACTCGTCTTGCCCTGCGACCAAAGACGCCCTCACGCAGGTTCCGAGCCGTCACGAAGAAGAACAGCGGGAGCGTCGTCAGCCACACAACCAGACACCAGGGACAGAGCGTGCCGAGCACATAGATGCTCTGCCCAATCAGCCACACCACGAACGCAAACGCCCCCGCGACACCGAAATTGAACAGTACCCAGAACCAGCGGGCAAAGTGAGGTACCGCCCACAGTGCGACTCCAATGCACAACACGAGCGCGAATCCGACCAACCCGAGGAACGGATTGGGAACTCCGAAGGCGGCCCCTTGAGCGCTGTCGAGGTTCGCGGAGCATTGCACCAGCACTGAAAAGTCACAACTGAGGTCCGTGTCGGGTTTCGCCAGCTTTTCGATCTTCTCGACGGACAGTGCCATCGATGCCGTCACCCCGATGATGCCACTCAGCATGAGGAACAAGCCGAAGAAGGATTCACGACGCCCGAACTGTGACAACTTTCACCCATCGCGATATGGAAGGAACGGTTTTGGCAATCATACAGCGAAGCGTGTATGTTCATTGGGTGCTGACTATAACCGATCGATTGGACGTGATGAACCGGCTCGGCCGAGCAATGGCCGACCCGACACGTTCACGCATTCTCATGACCCTGCTTGACGGCCCGATCTATCCTGCGGCACTGGCCCGCGATCTGGATCTCAGTCCGTCCAACGTTTCTAACCACCTGACCTGCCTTCGCGACTGCGGCATCGTCGTGGCCGAACCTCAGGGCCGCCGAACGCGGTACGAGGTCGCAGACCCCCGTCTCACCCGTGCGCTTACCGCTCTGCTGGATACGACCTTGGCTGTGGATCACGAAGCGACCTGCATCGACCCTTCCTGCGCTGTTTCGGAATGCACGGCGGAGGTGCACATATGATCCTGCTCTCGATCCTGCAAGCGATCGGCCTGTTCCTTGCCACGAATATCGACGACATCATCGTGCTCTCACTGTTCTTCGCCCGGGGTGCAGGGCAGCGAGGCACGACGGTTCGGATCCTAGTTGGACAGTATCTGGGGTTCGCAGGTATTCTCGGCGCTGCCGTACTCGTAGCCCTCGGCGCCGGAGCGTTCCTGCCTCCTGAGGTCATCCCATACTTCGGCCTGATCCCCTTGGGATTGGGGCTATGGGCGGCCTGGCAGGCGTGGCGTCGGCGGCATGACGATGACGACGATGATGAGGGCAAGATTGAAGGCAGGAAGGTCGCTGTCTGGGCCGTGGCAGGAGTCACCTTCGCCAACGGCGGGGACAACATCGGTGTTTACGTTCCAGTTTTCCTCAGTGTGGGGCCTGCCGCCGTGGTCGCATACTGTGTTGTGTTCCTCGCTCTCGTTGCGGTCCTGGTGTTCGTGGCCAAATTCATCGCCACCAGACGTCGGATCGCGGAAATCCTGGAACGCTGGGAGCACATCCTGTTCCCAATCGTTCTCATCGGCCTGGGCATCTTCATCCTGATCAGCGGCGGGGCATTCGGGCTCTGACGCATGAAGAAGACAAAGCGAACTGGGGTCTCCAAAGCCAGGTTGCGCCTCGGTTTCAGGGGTTCGTGCTCATCCCCGCGAGACCTGGTCACGCGGGGATGAGCACGAACCCGTCTTCTGGTTGTGCCGGGAAACGCCGCAAGTCGACCCGAAAGTCCTGGCCTGGGACTGTGTACTCCGCAGCGGCCAACCGTCCCGCAGCGGAAGCGAGGAGGTCCACCGTCGCCGGTTCACCCGGGCAGCGGTGGCCGTCCTCGTAGAATCCACCGCCTGCGCGTTCCGAAATTGCCCAGATGGTCGAGTTGCAGAGATTCCTTCTGAAGTCAAGAACCGTTCCACCGTGGCACGCAGCGCAGTTGCGGCCAGACCAGGATCAGCGAAAAGCACGCGAGAAGCGCGCAGCACACCCTCTCTTACTTCGTCGGGTGCCTATCTCGGGATCGGCATTATCAGCATCGGCGGATGCAGGTGCGTCACATGTCGGCGACGCTCCAATCTGACGCATAAACGGCGGGCGAAAACGAGGCCACCCAGAGCAGATTGGGTGGGTGATCTCGGTGGAAGATTGGGCGTTGATCAGGCGGCTTGTCGCGGACGGGGTTCCGCGTCGGCAGGTCGCGAGGCAGCTCCGTATCGGTAGGTCCACGGTCGATAGAGCGTTGGCGTCCGAGCGGCCGCCGAAGTATGAGCGGCCGCCGGTGGAGACGTCGTTCACGCCGTTCGAGGCGCGGGTGCGGGCGTTGCTCGTGGAGCATCCGTCTATGCCGGCGACGGTGATCGCGGAGCGCGTCGAGTGGTGCGGGTCGATCACGTGGTTCCGGGAGAACGTGAAGCGGCTGCGGCCGGAGCATCGGCCCGTGGATCCGGCGGATCGGCTGTCGTGGGCGGCGGGTGATGCGGCGCAGTGCGATCTGTGGTTCCCACCCAGGAGGATTCCGCTCGAGGACGGCACGACGGCGCTGTTGCCGGTGTTGGTGATCGTCGCGGCGCACTCGAGGTTCGTGACGGCGCGGATGCTCCCGACCAGGAAGACGGAGGATCTGCTGTTGGGGTCGTGGGAGCTGATTCAGCAGCTCGGCGCGGTCCCGCGGCGGCTGATCTGGGACAACGAGTCCGGCATCGGCCAGCGCGGCCGCCTCGCGCAGGGGGTTGCCGCGTTCGCGGGGACTCTCGCGACGAAGGTCGTGCAGCTGAAGCCGTTCGACCCGGAGTCTAAGGGGATCGTGGAGCGCCGCAACGGCTGGTTCGAGACCTCGTCCATGCCCGGGAGGACGTTCACCTCGTCGGCGGACTTCAACGCCCAGCTGCAGGGCTGGCTGGATAAAGCGAACGCCAGGGTGGTGCGGACGATCAAAGCTCGCCCGGTCGATCTGATCGTCCACGACCGTTCACGGATGCTGCCGCTGCCGCCGATCCCGTTGCAGCTCGGCTGGCGAGAACGAGTGAGGCTCGGGCGGGACTACTACGTCCGCCTCGACGCGAGCGATTACTCCGTCGACCCGGCGGCGATAGGCCGGTTCGTTGACATCGCCGCCGATCTCGACCGTGTTCGGGTGCGCTTGGATGGGCGGCTCGTCGCCGATCACGCCCGGGTCTGGGCGCGCGGTTCCACGATCACCGACCCGGCGCATCTGGAGGCGGCGAAACGGTTGCGGCAGCAGTTCCAGACACCACGACCCGCACCGGTTGATGACCTGGCGCGATCTCGCGGACTACGACCGGGCGTTCGGGATCGAAGGAGTCGCCTGATGGTCACCAAGCAGACCGACGCCGCGAAGCAGATCACCTATCTCGCCGGCGCGCTGAAAGCACCCCGGATCACCGAGGCCGCCACCCGCATGGCTGACCAGGCGAGGGATGCGGGCTGGTCGTTCGAGGACTACCTCGCCGCCGTCCTCGAACGCGAAGTGAGCGCCCGCAACGCTTCCGGCGCGGAGCTGCGGATCAAGGCCGCGGGGTTCCCCGCCCGGAAAACGCTCGAGGACTTCGACTGGGACGCGCAACCCACCATCCGGCAGCAGATCGCCGCACTCGCCTCGGGAGGGTTCCTCCTCGAGGCGCAGAACGTGGTCCTGCTCGGCCCGCCCGGGACCGGGAAGACGCACCTCGCGACCGCGCTCGGGATCGTCGCCGCCCGCCACGGGCACCGGGTGCTGTTCGCGACCGCGACGGACTGGGTCACCCGCCTCACCGATGCGCACCGGCAAGGAAACCTCCCCCGCGAGCTCGCGAGGTTGCGGCGTTACGGGCTGATCATCGTCGACGAAGTCGGCTACCTCCCGTTCGAGCAAGACGCCGCGAACCTGTTCTTCCAGCTCGTGTCCTCACGCTACGAGCACGCGTCGCTGATCCTCACCTCGAACCTGCCGTTCTCCGGCTGGGGAGGCGTCTTCGGCGACCAAGCCGTCGCCGCCGCGATGATCGACCGGATCGTTCACCACGCCGATGTCCTCACCCTCAAAGGCGCCAGCTACAGGCTCCGCGGGCGGGGCATCGACAGCCTCCCCAGCATCAGAACGCAGGATCCGGCAGACTAAGCAAACGACAACGAGGTGGCCCCATTTTCGCCCGTCGCATTGGCCTCATTTTCGACCGTCGTCGACATCACAGTGTAGTACGAGGAATAGGCGATGCCTTGGTACTCGAAATCATCGCGGTTCGACCTGTGGGAGTAGTCCACGCGATAGTCGCCGTGCCGTGCACAGCCTGTCGACACTCGGGATTCTCGCACTGACCGCGGACGACAAACGTGCCGGAAATCCACTCCGGCTCGAACGCAGGGTGGTTGCGCGCGGAAGCTGAATCGTGTCCTTCATCCTCGGTGGGCGCTGAGAATCCGATGTATCCGGTCTGGCACTTGGGGCACGCAGGCCGCGGCCACGGCTGTCCGTCCTCAATCGGGCGAGCGAGCTCGGAAAGTGCGGGGTCCACAGCCATGCTTCCAGCGTAAGCGGGACGCTATGCGGACAGGCGTAGAATGGGAATCGATCGCGGGCGACGGCTCTAGCCTTTGCCGGTCATGCGGGCGGTGGTGTCGAACGCGGCGAGCTCGGCGGGGTGGAGTTGGTGCTGCACGACGAAGGCCCGGTCCTTGATCCGCCAGAGCCCTTGCCCGGTGCCGAGTCCGGGCAGCAGGCGGCGTTCGGTGCCGGTCAGCCCGAGCGCGACGGCGGTGGGGCCGAGCTGATCGGTCTCCTGCCGGTAGACGATCTTCGTCTCCGCGTTTGCCAGCAGGCTGTTCGCCAGCGCCCGGTTCGCCGATCCGGCATCGCCGACGTTCTCCAAGTCGGTGAGCTTGTGGAACACCAAGAGATTGGCCAGCCCGTAGTGCCGGGCGAGACGCCAGTGGGCGTCCATCCTGCGCAGGAGCGCCGGGTGGGACATGAGCCTCCATGCCTCGTCGTAGACGACCCATCTGCGGCCCCCGTTGGGGTCGAGCAGGGCGGCTTCCATCCATGCCGACGAGCAGGTCATCAGCACCGAAATCAACGTGCTGTTCTCGGTGACGCGCGAAAGATCGAGGCTGACCATCGGCAGCGACGGGTCGAACCTGACGGTGCTCGGCCCGTCGAACAGGCCGGCCAGGTCCCCGGCCACCAGGCGGCGCAGCGCGTGGCCGACCTGGCGGCCGTCCTCGGTGAGCCGGCCGTCCGGGTCGTCGGCAGGGTCGGGGCGCAGCAGCCGGTCGACCACCATCGGCAGGATCGGCACGTCCGCGTCGCGGACCGCGCCGGCCAGGGCGGTGTCGATCGCGGTGTGCTCCAACGGCGCCAACCGCCGATCCAGCACCGTCTCCGTCAAGGCTCCGAGCAGATCGCGGCGTCGCGCGGCGAGGGTGGTGGCCCACTCCTGGTCGGACAGGCCGCCGGGCCGGTAGCCCTCATCCAAGGGGTTGAGCCTGTTGCCCATCCCGTGCCCGAGGATGATCGCTTTCCCGCCGACTGCTTCGGCGACGCCGGAGTGCTCGCCTTTGGGGTCGCCGGGGACATAGACGCGGTACCCGAAGGGCAGACTGCGGGTGTAGAGGCTCTTGGCGAGCGACGATTTCCCGGAGCCGACGATCCCCGCCAAGATCAGGTTCGGCGCGGTGATGATGCCCCTGCGGTACAACTCCCACGGGTCGTACACGAACGAGGAGCCGCTGTAGAGGTCTTGGCCGATGAAGATTCCCGCGGCTCCGAGCCCGGCTTCGGCCAGGAACGGGTACTGCCCGGCGAGCACGGCGCTGGTGTCCTGATGCCGGGCCACCCGGAAGCGGCCCGGTGTCCTCAGCGCGGCCGGGCCGGGCTCGCCGGCGGCGGGCAGGTAGACCGTGGCACGGCGTTCAGCCCGTTCGGCGGCGGCCTTGGCCTGGGCCGCTTCCTTCTCGACGTGACGCTGCTCGGCGACGAGGCGGGCGGCGGCTTGCCGCCGCTGCTTGCGCAGCCGGCGCCGCTCCGAGGCAGTGACGAGGACAGCGGTGTGCAGCTTCTCGCCCCGGCTCACAACGACCGCCCCCGCGTCCCGGAGACCCAACCGCCGGCGGGACGGTCGAACCATGACGAGTCCGGCGCCGGGCGAGGCTGCTGTGGCATGTCCGGCTTGGGCTGCGGCGGGCCCTCGATGCCGAGCGGTGCCAGCGCGTCCGCGTTCTGGCGAGCGGCCTCCGCGACCCATCCGGGAAACAGGCACTCATGCTCGGGCCTGCTGCCGGGGTTGTCGATGGCGTACTGGCGGGCGTCGCCGGCCGCTGCCAGGAAGGCGGCGAGGTCGCGCATCGCGCGGTCCGGGGCGACCGGCGCTCCGGCGCCGGTGAACAGGTCCCGGCCGACGAGCGTCTGCCCGGTCGCGGTGTCCTCGATGCGGTAGGCATATCGCTGGTGCTCGCCCAGCGGCGAGTCCGGCCAGACGGTCAAGGTGAGCGTCCCGACGTGCCGGGACATCGAAGCGGTGGGGTCTGCGCTGTTCATGGCGGGCAGGTGCGCGCCGGCACGTCTCCGTGGTGGCTATGTCAGAGCGACAGCCCGCGGGCCTGCTTGACGGCGGCGACGCCGGGATGCTCGAACCAGCCCCCGTCACGGACGGCGCTACGCCGCCCGGCCGTCTCTCGCTCACGGCCTGTCGTCGGGCGGCGGGCCGGGACGTGCGCCCCTGCTTCTTTGTCGATGGCGTCCTCGGCACGGATCAGGTGCCGCCGGTACAGGGCGACGTGCCCGGCCATCGCGTTGTAGGTCATCGCGTAGTCGCCGGTCTCGGCCTGCCGGTCACCGGGATAGACCGGGGCGGTGTCGTGAACGTCGCCGTTCTCCAAGGCGGCGTTCGTGGTCTCCTCGCCGTAGTCCCACGCCGACAGATGCTCGATCCCCGCCTCGACCCCGTGGGCGTCGATGAGGTCGATCACCCGGTCGGTTTCCTCGCCTTGGAGGAACACGACGCCAACCCACCGCTCCACCATCCGGTCCTGCGGGTTCCACACGATCCGGCCCGAGTGGGTCATGGCCGCGCTCAGGCGGTCGTCGGCCTGGTCGATGAGCGTGCCGGCCTGGTGCAGCTCATCCGCTGCGGCCAGCGCCTCGGCCGCACCGCCGCTGTACTCGCGGGACTCGTCGGTGACGTGATGCTGCCGGCTCAGATGGGCGGCGAGCTGGTCGAGCACCTGCCGCAGCGATCGCAGCCCGCCCAACAGCTCACCGATCACCACGTAGGTCTCGGACGGGTCCTCGAAGCTACGGCTGGCGTGAGCCAGACCGCGCAACGCCTCGTAGGCATCGCTGGCATCGCTGGTCGGGTTCGTGTATGTCGGCATCACGGGCCTCCTTCAACGAGGGTGGGATGCCTGCCAGGTGAGCGCGCCGGTCACACCGTGCGGCACAGCGGCAGCGCGGCCGCCGTGAACGCGACGGCTTGCTGGCCGACGAGCCTTCGGGTCTCGCAGGAGGCTTGGATCGAGGCTTGTTCGATCGCGGCGACTGCGGCTTCCAGCTCGTCGACGCTGGGGGCGGAGACGGAGATGAGCCCGGAGACCCGTAGAATCCCGTGGCCGGCGGTCAGGTCGGCTTCCTGCTGGAGAACGTCTTGGTATTCGGCGGTCTGCGCGGCGTCCTCGATCTGCCCGATTCGGGCGCGCTGGGCCGCATCGGAGATGTGTTCGACCTTCTTCTTGCGGATGTCGCGGGCCGCCTGGTCCGAGCGCATCGGGGTGTAGATCAGCGACACAGCCCGTTGGATGCCGGTGGAGAGCAGCACCGGCGCGAGGAACCCCGGATAGACGAGGCTGCGGGGCCACTCCGAGACCCACAGCACGGTGTGCCAGGCGGAGTCGGTGCGCAGGTTGCCCCAGGTCTCGGTGACCGCGACCGGGCCGGCGGCGGCGAGCTCCTGCCCGAGCCGCCCGTGGCGCTCCAAGGTGGCGGCCACGGCCGGGTCATACGCCGAGCGGAGGATGACCGCGACCTGACCGGGGCCGAGCCACCCCGAAGGGGTCAAGTCCGCCGAACGCAGCGCGGCGACCAGCGTCGCCATCTCCTGCCGGAGCACCGCGGCGGCGCCGCGGATGCCGCCGCCGGCGGTCCTGATCTGCCGGGAGGCGACCTTCATGTCCAGGGAGAGGCTGACCGTGGTGGCGTGCCGTTCCCCGGCGGGGCCGGCCCGCTCGATCAGTTCGCGGTAGGTGGTCGCGGCCCAGGAGCCGTCGTCGGTGCCGTGCTCGGCCCACCACTCGGCCAGCCCGCTACCGGAGTCGGGCAGGGTTCGTTCGAGCACTTGCAGGGTCGCGATCCGCCCGGACCGGCAGACCGTGGCGAGCACTCGCCCCCAGGAGGTGACGCGGCGCTCTTGCTCGCCGGGGTCGAGCAGGATGAATGCCGGATGGGTCACTTCCGTCACGACCGTCAAGGTTGCCTGGCGGGGGTCGTGGATCATGCACGCCCCGGTCTCGGGGTCCAGGTGCTCCCGAAGCCGGGCCATGTCACCGGGCAGCGCGAGACTTCCGGCAGGGCGGGGCTTGACGATCCGCCGCCGGTAGAGCAGTTGCCCGCCGGTGGAGCGCCACAGCCACCAGAGCGCGACAGGGAGCCATTCGACCATCGGCCTCCCAGCGATGGGCACCCAGGTCAGCACGACCGCGAGCAGCCAGACCGGGGCGGTGTAGACCAGCAGCATCCCGGCGCCGCCGTAGAACGCGGCCAGCAGCGCCAGGCCGCCGATGCCGAGGGTGATGAGCTGCGCGACCGAGAGGCCGAGCAGCACCCCTCGGCGGGTGAGTCGGCTGAACTTCATCGGCGTCAGCTCGCTACCGGGTGTCTTCTGGTCCGTGGTGGGCATGGGTGGTCACTCCTTGCCCCACGGCGATGCCGTGGGGTTGGACGGCTCCGTGGGCGTCCTCGGCTGCGGCGTGGACGGCGGGGGCGTCTGCGACGGCGGCGGGGTGCCGCCGTTCTGCCCGCCTGCGGCGTCGGCGGCGGTCTCGGCCTGACCGGCCACCGCGTGCCCGGCCTTCGGCCCGGCCTCGGCGGCATCCTTGGCGACCTTCGCTCCGACCACGACGGCTGCCGCCGGTCCCGCGCCCGCGGCGGAGGCGCCGGCTTCGGCGCCCACGGTTTCACCGCCGGCCGCGGCAGGTGCCTGCGCCGGGGCGGGCGACGGCGGAGGCGTGCCACCTGATCCTGCGTCCGACGCGCCGTCATTGGGGTCTTCGAGAACCTTCTTGGGCTCGCCGCCGCCTTGGGGCTTGGAGGGGATCGGGACGGGACGGTTGAGCGCGTTCTTGGCCTCCTGCTCGGTGCCCATCTGCTGGTACAGGTCGAAGCCCACGAACGACACGAAGCGGTAGACCATGTAGGGCGCGAAGGCCGCGATGCCCATGAGCACGATGCCGGTGATCGGTTCGGTGACGGCGGCGATGTCCAGCTCGATCGGGGTGGCGATCTGCGTGATCGCCAGCAAGAAGATGACGACGAGCACGAGCTTGCTGATGATGAGGGCGATCACGAACGCCGCCCATTTCCCGATCCATCCTTTGGTGGCGTCCCAGGACGCGCCGGCGAACGCGATCGGTGCCAGCACCACGCCGACCAGCAGCAGCGCCTTGCGGATCAGCAGGCTGAACCAGACGATCGCGACGGCGGCGATCATCAGCCCGGCCAGGAAGATCGTGACGATCGCGCCGACGCCGGGCGCGGCGATGTTGATGCCGCTGAGCCCGGCGGCGAGCAGGATGATCTTGTCGCCCATCGTCTCGGTGGTCTCGCCGGACGTCTGGATGATGCCGATGCTGAGCTGGTCCACGATTTCCAGTGCGAGCGCGGTCAGCGTGACGACCACGAACGCGCCCAGCACCGATTTCGCCGCGCCGAGCGCGGCTCTGGACAGCGCGGTCGGGTCGCGGCGGATCAGCCCGGTGATGAGTTGCAGGCAGAAGAAGATCCTCCACAAACACCGCAAGATGCTCGGCAATCCCCGGTACGGAGCAGTCGGAACACTGGCAATGCCCTACTTCCTCCTCTTCGAATACCTGGGTCTGCCCCGAGTCTTGTTGACAGTCGGGGGTTGGGGTGATCAGGCCGCTTCTGCGTCTGTGTAGATCATCTCAAACTCGATGGGGGTGAGTTTGCCGAGGCCGCGCTGACGGCGTCGGCGGTTGTACTTCGTCTCGATCCAGGTGACCATCGCGAGGCGAAGATCGGCGCGGGTGTCCCACCGAGTCGTGTTGAGCACGTTCTTCTGGAGCAGGCTGAAGAAGCTCTCCATGCTTGCGTTGTCTCCGGCCCCGTAAGACCTGCCCATGGAGCCGACGAGGCCGTTGTTGCGGAGCAGGTTCTGGGTGCGTTTCGCGCGGAACTGACCGCCCCGGTCGGAGTGGCAGATCGTGCCGTCAGGTGAGCGCAACGCGATCGCGTTGCGCATCGCCGCACGTGCCAGGGAGGACTTCATGCGGGTGTCGATGGAGTAGCCGACGATCTTGTTCGACCAGACGTCCTTGATCGCGCAGATGTAGAGCTTGCCCTCCCTCGCTTGGATTCCAGCGATCGTCGCAACACCGGTGGCGAGGAGCAGCGATGCCGGCACGGAAGTACACGGAGCA
>NZ_MKRU01000054.1:0-10252 GCF_001897985.1 Microbacterium sp. 69-7
CTCCAGCGGCACATCCTCCGCGCGCAGGAGCTTCGCGGGCTCGACCGCGACGGCTTCTCGCGCCCACTCGGTGGCATCCCGGCCCAGCAGTCGGCTCGCGCGGGTGCGCCACTCCTGGGCGAGGTCGGCGAGCGGGCGGACTTCCTTGTCGGGCCGGGTCGCCAGCGTCGCCTGCTGCCGCAGCCGGATGATCGTCTCCCGTGACGGCGCGTGCCCGTGCGCGGCCTCGTAGTCGGCGATCAGGCCATCCTTCTCGATGTCGATGTGCCGCGACCGGGACGAGAACTCGGCGACCAGCTCCTCGGGCACCGTGGCGACCGCCCACACCGGGTTGCGATCCGCGCCCCGGTCGCGCCGCTCCCACCCGACGCCGAGCACGCGGGTCAGGTGATCGGCGAACACCGCGGTGTGCAGCTCGCTCAGCGCCACGGTCGCCGCGTGCAAAGGCCGGCCATCGAGCGACCGCCACTTGCCGTCGAACAGGGTGCGCACCTTGTTGCTCACCACGACATGCGTGTGCAACTGCGGGTCGCTCGCCCGCGAGTCGAAGTGATCGAACGCGGTGGCGATGAGCCCGGTCACCTCGACCTGCGCAACCGCGCCGTCGCGGGACGTTGCGCCCGAGCGCGTCGCTGCAAGCTCGCGCTCCATGAACGCAACCACCTCCGCAACCGCCGCATGGTGCGCCTCCGCGATCCGTGCCTGCGTCGTTGCGTCCGCAACCGCCCACAGCACCGAGGCGGACTTCGGCAGCGAGAAAGTGAAGTCGTACCCGGCGACCGCCCGCCGCGAGGTGCGCGCCGACTCCTCCGCCTCGATCACCACAACGGCCTCAGCTCGCTCATCCGCGCCCAACGCCGGATCGAGCCGCGAGATGCGCGCCGCGATCCGATCCTCGACGCTCGGGAACGCCGGATACGCCTTCCCCAGCGGATCGCCGGTCACCGGGTCGCGCCCCATCCCCAGCAGAAGCTGGAGCTGCGCCTCCGAGACCGGCGCGCCCTCGTGAATCTCACCCTCCCCGAGCGCCGCGAGCCCGCCGCCCATCCAGCGGCCCGGCGGTGTGCCCTGCTCGGCGTAGTACCGGGTCAGCGGCGTCGAGAGCGCCCGCTCGCCGTCAGCCGACGCCACGGAGCGCAGCAGGTACTTGTAGCCGTCCCCCGCGCCCATGACCCGCATCGAAACCGACACCCGGTACCGCCTCTCTCGTCAGGGAGGTGAGCCGCCGAGCCCGCCCTCGGGCGGGCTCGACCTCGATGTGCAAGACGTGTACTGGTCTCTGGAGGGCTTCCGAGATCAGACAAGGCGGGCGCGGACGACGGCGATGTCGCGCTCATGATCGCGCACGATCCTGTCAGCCTTGGTCGTGAACTCCGACTTGTGGATCACGACGAGCCGGATACCCTGCTGCGGCAGGATCTCCGCCTTTCGCTGGTCGTAGAGCCGCCGCTGCTCGCCACGGGGCACACCGGAGACGGTCGCGCGGCGGTCGAACAGCGGGACGGCCACGGTGTGCTGCTTCTCCTGGAACTCAACCACGAGCCCCAGCGCAGGCCAATACCCGTCGACAGGGAGCCTGCGAGCCCGTCCGGTCGTCGGCGACACGTCGCCGACAAGCCACAGGAACGTCGCCTGTCGCTCCCCGCAGACCCCGATCACCTCGTCGCAGAGGTCGAGAACGTAGTGCTCATCACTGTCGGCGCGCTTGCCCACGATGCCTACAGGTACTCGACGACGGCCACTACGCGGATGACGCCGTTGAACTCGTCGCCGCCCGCGACTGTGGACAAGGCGACGATACGGTGCTCCGGCCGGGCGGCGAGCTCCTGCGCGAGCGCGTCCTTGATCGACCCGCGCATGAAGTTGTCGACGCGCACCTCCACGATCTCCTGGGTGCTGGTCAGTCCCTGAGCCATGCCTGTTGTCCCTTCGGCTACGGGATCAGCCCGAGGAGCGTCACGACGCCGCTTGAGACCAGATTCCCGAGTGCTCCCGCTGTCGTCGCTGAGAGGAAAGGCAAGAGCCGCTCCAGAGCCGACTTCGTTCGTGAAGGGTCTTCTGTGGCCACGCCACCGCGTGCATCAGCTATCGCGTCAGACACCTCGTGCTCATCGGCGAGACCGAGCGCGGGCAGGGCTTGCTCTATGCCGTCCAGAGTTTCAGCAGCCTTGACCAGCCATGTCGAGCTGAGGTCAATGCTCTGACTGACGCTTGAACTCTGGTTCGCGATGTTTGCGGGGCCGTGCACTGTCGTGGTGATCGTCGTACCGCTCGTGGCCTCATCGTCACGCACGCTGCCACCGCGTTCGATCAGCCGGACTCCCTTCGGGAGCAGTTCTACGAGCGTGATTTCGCCGGAAGCAAGAGTCGTGCCCCGAATGTAACCAGCGTCCCTCAACGCGGCACTTGCCTTCTCGACATCGGTGTCGGTGAACACGACCCCGAAGTACGTGGCCCCGGACTGGGGAACGCCCTTGGGGTCTGGCATCAGCGCATCATGGACATGAATGCGGTCGTAGAGCCAGCGTAGGAGTACGTCGCGGAGCGCGATGCGACGTGCGGCAACGTCAGCTCGATCCTGCTCGATCCTCGCCGCTGCGTCTCGCCCAGCGGGCGTGACAGCACCGATCCAGTCGCCGAAGGACATGTCCTTGGTGCTTACCCACCCTCGCCGCGCAAGCTCCTGGAGTTCGGAATGGTCGAGCTGTGACGGATCACCGCCCAGGTCAGCAAGGCGCTCCCTCACCGCTTCTTCTTCCGCACCCCATCCGTCAGCGCCTACCGACTGGACGACTGCGAGGATGAGCAGACGCCGGTTGATCTCACGGTCGATTGCCACCGCTACTCCGCCTCGAACTCGTTGGTGGTGAACTTCAGGGTTGTGGCGTTCTCTCGGATGGTGCGGAGCTGCTGCTCGGTGAAGCCGTCGGGGTGGATGGCGTCGATGGAGAGCGAAATGGTGAGCTTCGCGCCGGATGCGGCGAGGTTGGTCAGCACCTCGGTGGCGATCTTGGCGAAGTCGGCGGAGTAGCGTTCGGCGCTGATCGGCGCGCTGCCGACGTACCGGGTCGCCGCGGGCTTCCTCGCAGGCGCTGGCGCGGGAGCGGTGGTCGTAGCGCCTCCCGCCGTGCCCGCTGCTGCCGCCGCAGATGCTGGGGAGTCCGCCTCCGGCGCGGGGGTGCTGCTGGTCGCGGTCGCGGCCAGGTCTGCGGCACGCTGTGCTTCGGCCGGTGCGGGCTTGACGATCAAGGTGGCGTCGGTGACGGGCCTTAGGCCTCGGCGACCTCTACCGCGACAGTATCCGAATCATCACCGACTCCCGCGCAGAAGCGACCCGGTCGTACCCTCGCCCATCACTTGTCTCGCCCCGCAAAGGGCCGACGATCCTCCCGATTGCTCACCTCACGCCCGGCGGCTTGCCTGCCAGTCCCCGACCCGGCGGCAGGAGAGCCAGGATCCTGCCTTGACGTTGTCGGTCTTGATCCTCGCTTCCGCGCGATCATCCTCACCTTCAGCGGGTTCGATCCAACGACCCGGCCGGGCGTGCTGAAAGAGCAACGTGGCGATCATCCGGAGTTGCTCACCGCTCGAGAACGATGGCGAGTCCCTGGCCGACGCCGATGCAGATCGCGGCGACGGCGACGCCTCCGCCGCGGCGGGCAAGCTCGTGCGCGGCGTGACCTACTATGCGTCCCCCGGACGCGCCGAGCGGGTGTCCGATGGCTAGTGCGCCGCCGTGGATGTTGACCCTTTGGGGGTCGAGGTCGGGCCACCCTTTCATGTCGGCGAGGCACTGCGAAGCGAAGGCCTCGTTGAGTTCGACGATGTCGACGTCGGCCCATGTCCTGCCTGCGCGGGCGAGGGCCTTGTTCGCGGCTTCGATCGGGGCGAGGGGGAACAGGTCAGGGTCCACCCCGTGCCATCCGCGGCCGGCGATACGGGCGAGTGGTTCGGCGTCGATCGCGTGCTCCGCGCCGAGGATCACCGCGGAGGCGCCGTCGTTGATGGGGGACGAGTTCCCGGCGGTCACGGTGCCGTTCTCGCTCGCGAACAGGGGCCTGAGGGTCGCGAGCTTCTCGATGGTGGACCCGTCGCGGATTCCCTCGTCGCGGACCAGCTCAGCGCCGGGCACCTGCACGATCTCCGCGTCATAGATGCCGTCGGCCCAGGCCTTCGCGGCGAGTTCATGACTGCGCGCCGCGTACGCGTCCTGCTGCTCCCGGGTGATGCCCAGCAGCTGTGCGACCTTCTCGGCCGATTCCCCGTTGGAGATCGTCCAGTGCGCCGGGAGTGCCGGGTTGATCATCCGCCATCCGATGGAGGTATTCCACAGCGTCTGGTTGCCGACCGCCGGCCACGGTTTCGGCGACTTCTCCACGACGAATGGCGCCCGGCTCATGGACTCGACACCACCGGTGAGCACGATTCGGGCATCTCCCGCTTCGATCGCACGCGAGCCTTGGACCACCGCCTCGACGCTGGATGCGCACAACCGGTTTACGGTGGTGCCGGTGACGGTGGTCGGGAAGCGGGCGAGCAGCGCACCGAATCGCGCGACGTTGCGGTTGTCCTCGCCCGCCTGGTTCGCGTCTCCGAAAATCACATCGTCGATGTCGGACGGGTCCAGCCCGAGCCGTTGAACCGACGCGGCCATCACGAGTGCGGCAAGGTCGTCCGGTCGTGTGGCCGACAGTGTGCCGCCGGCCCGGCCGAACGGGGTGCGGACGGCATCGAAAACGAAGGTCGAGGTCATGGGTGATTCTCCGATCCTGCCGAGTCGCGCCGCGGGGTACGGCGCGTTCCGGGAAGGCTGGGTCGCGGGTATCGACTGAGGCGGGCAGCGTCGAGGTCATGAGAACGCGGCGATGCCCGTGATCTCTCGCCCGATGATCAGGGACTGGATGAAGTCGGTGCCCTCATAGGTGTGCACCACCTCCATGTCGGTGAGGTGGCGGGCGACGTGGTTCTCCAGGAGAAGACCATTGCCGCCGAGCAGGTCGCGGGCGTCGCGGCACAGCGCACGGGAGCGCTGGCCGGTGAACATCTTCGCCAGTGACGCCTGCTCGTTGCTCAGGCGCCCTTCGTCCTGCAGGGTTGCGGTGCGGAAGCACAGCAACTGCATGGCGGTGAGGTCGGCGAGCATGTTGGCGAGCTTGTTCTGCACGAGCTGGTAACTGGCGATCGGCTTTCCGAACTGGACTCGGTCCTGCACATAGGACGCGGCGGCTTCGTAGGCGGCGAGTGCGTGGCCGAGTGCTTCCCAGGCAACCGTGCTGCGTGTGCGGTTGAGGATCGCGGACACGTCCCGGAAGGACGCCGATCCCGCGAGCTTGTTCTCCACGGGGATGCGAAGCCCGGTGATCTCGATGTGCGCCTGCTGGATCGCGCGCTTGGCGATCTTGCCGGTGATCGCCTCGGCGACGTACCCGTCGGGGTACTGGCCGTCGGCGTCCTTCTCGAGGACGAATGCCTTTACTTTGGCATCCGCAGTGTCCCGGGCCCAGAGGATGACGAGATCGGCGACGTGGCCCAGCCCGATCCACCTCTTCATGCCATCGATGACGTAGACATCCCCCTCCCGGCGAGCGGTGGTCTCCAGGGCGACGGAGTCCGAGCCGTGGTCGGGCTCTGTCAACGCGAACGCGCCGAGCTTGCGCAGCGCTGCCATGTCGGGCAGCCACCGTTGCTTCTGCTCGTCGTCGCCGAGCAACGCGATGCTGCCCATCGCCAGTCCGGAGTGGACGGCGTTGAACGTGTTCACGCTGCCGTCGCCGCGGGACAGCTCCATCGCGACCAGCCCGGTCTGCAGGCGGGTGAGCCCCGGGCACCCGTAGCCTTGGATCGCTGTTCCGACGATGCCGAGGTCGCCCAGCGCGGGAAGGATCTGGTAGGGGAAGTCCGCCATCTCCCAGTAGTCGTTGATGATAGGGAGGACTTCGGCGTCCACGAAACCCCGTACACGTGCGATCAGGCTGCGGTCGTCGTCGCCGAGCAGGTCGCCCACCTGGTAGAAGTCCGTGTCTACTCGTTGTGCTGTCGTCGCGATTGTCATCTCAGCGCCCCTCTTCCCGAATTGCCGGGACGGGCACCCGCTCGCCGGCGAAGCCGTCATGGTCTTCCCCGTCCTGCAGCCACCGGCGGATGGCAGCGCTGTCCTGGTCGAGGTCGGGTGGAGCGGTCCGGTACGTCGCGGGGGTGCGGGAGAAGGTGATGGGGTTGCGAATGGTGGGCACCGCCCGGTCGCCGCGGCCGACCAGGACGCTGGGCTCCAGCCCGATCCGCGTGGCGAACTCGACACCTCCGCCAACGTCCAGGATCGGTGCGCACGGCACGTGCAGCGGGCTGAGGATGTCGAACCACTCCTGCGCGGTCTTGGAGGCCAGCCGCGCTGTCAGCATCGGGCGGAGTTCGTCTCGGTGCGCGCTGCGCTCCGCGTTGGACGCGAAGCGGGTGTCCGCGGCCAGCTGCGGCAACCCGACGGCGTCGCAGAACGTGGCGAACTGCACGTCGTTGCCGATCGCGAGGATGAGCTCCCCGTCGCCGGTCGGAAACGGCGCGTACGGGTAGATGCTCGGGTGGTCGTTGCCCATCCGGGTCGGGGACTGCCCGGTGAGCAAGAACCCACCGGTCTGGTTGACCATGCCCGACAGTGCGGAGGACAGCAGGTTCACCTCGACATGCTGGCCCTCCCCTGAATGCTGGCGGTGGTAGAGGGCGGACGTGATCGCGACACAGGTGTGCAAGCCGGCGATCACATCGAACACTGCGATTCCCGAGCGGAACCCCTCGGTGTCCGGCGCCCCGGTCACGCTCATCAGTCCGGACAGCGCCTGTGCCAGCAGGTCGTAGCCGGCAAGCCCGGCGCCTCCCGCGGTGCCGAACCCGGTGATCGACGCGTAGATCACCCCGGGGTTCTCCCGCGCGACCGACTCATAGTCCAGGCCGAATCGCCGCAGACCGCCCGGTTTGAAGTTCTCCGTCAGCACATCGGCTCGCGACGCCAGCCGCTGCGCGAGGACCAGGTCGTCCGGGTCGCGAAAGTCGAGCATGACAGACTTCTTGTTCCGGTTGATGGAGAGGAAGTAGGTCGACTCGCCCCGGTACTCGGGCGGCCGCCAGCCGCGTGTCTCATCTCCCAGTGGACTCTCCACCTTGATCACGGTCGCACCGAGATCCGCGAGCAGCATCGTGCAGTACGGGCCCGCCAGAACCCTGCCGAAGTCGGCGATCAGGAGACCGGCGAACGGCCCGCTGGTCACGTCCTGCGTCATCCGGTCATCCGGGAGCGAGCTCTTCGTCATCGGAAACACCTCAATCGTTGTGTCCGCCCAGACTCCCAGCACTCGTTTATGTCCGTCCAATACCCGATCGGATGCATACTGATGCGGCGTTCGCATGAAAGGGTGACTGTTCCACAACGGAACACTCGAGCCTGCCGTCGGCAGGCCAGCCTCGGTGTCAAGAGGCGACGGTGCCGATAGCGGCCTGCGCCTGTACGTGATCAGCAATGAGGCTAAGGAGAACAACTCATGAGTAGCAGGCTTGCAGGCAAGGTCGCGATCGTCACCGGCGCCGCGAACGGGATGGGGCGCGCTCATGTGCACCGTCTTGCCAAGGAAGGGGCGACCGTCCTCGCCACCGACGTCGACGCGGGCGGGCTCGAGCAGACCGTCGCCGAGGCGAACCGTGACGGCGGGACGGTCGTGGCGCTGGAGCAGGACGTCACGGTCGCGGCGAGATGGGACGAGATCGTGGCCGATGCCGAGCAGCGTTTCGGTCGTCTCGACATCTTGGTGAACAACGCGGGGATACTCATCCTGAAGCCCGTCGACGAGACGACAGAGGAGGAGTGGGATCTGATCTTCCGCATCAACGCTAAGGGCGTCTTCCTGGGCACGAAGGCCGTGGCACCCGCTCTGACCCGCGCAGGCGGCGGATCGATCGTGAACATCTCCTCCATCTACGGCATCATCGGTGCGCCGAGCGCCGCCGCATATGAGGCGTCCAAGGGCGCCGTCCGGCTGCTGACCAAGGCGAGCGCCGTGGACCTGGCGAAATACGGCATCCGGGTGAACTCCGTTCATCCCGGTGTCATCGCCACCCCCATGACCACCGGGCTGCTGGCGACGCCGGAGTCGACGAAGGCGGTGCTGTCCACGACGATCCTCGACCGGCCGGGTCAGCCGGAAGAGGTCTCGAATGTCGTGCTCTTCCTCGCCTCCGACGAGGCATCCTTCGTGACCGGCGCCGAGTACGTCGTGGACGGCGGCTACACCGCACAGTGATCCCCGGTCGGCCGGGGAATCTGCATGTCCCCGGCCGACCCATCCCGATTGCGCGTCAATCGACATCGATTCAGTACCGGACGTGCAATAATCTTCGGATGGATCTGCAGCAGCTGCGCGCCTTCCTCGCTGTCGCCGATGAACTGCATTTCGGGCGCGCCGCAGAGCGCCTCCACATGGCGCAACCGCCGATCAGCCGCGGCATCCAGCAGCTGGAGCGGGAATTGGGCGCGCGATTGTTCGAACGGAGCACTCGCAAGGTCACGCTGACCTCCGTCGGAGAGGCGCTGATCGCACCCGCCCAGGAGGTGCTGGACGCCCTGGATCGGGTGAGCAGAGTCGCCCGGGCGGCCGGAACGGGCGAGATCGGCCACGTCAGGCTGGCGTATGCGGGCGCGTCCTCCAACGTGATGGTCGGACAGCTCGCCCGCGCCGTCAACCAGAACCCCCCGGGCATCCACCTCGAACTGCTCAGTCAGCACTTCGCCCAGCCTGCGATGCAACTGCTGACCCGTGGCGACATCGATATCGCACTCGGCCGATGGGATCACATTCCCGCCATCGTGCGCACCCGCGTGATCGCCATCGAGGAACTGGTCATCGCCGTCCCTGAGACCCACCGCCTCGCCGACGCCGATGCCGTGTCGATCGCGCAGTTCGAGGGGGAACCGTTCGTATCGCTGCAGCCCCAGACCGGGACGCTACTGCTGGAAAGGCTTCGGCAGATGAGCAGAGCGGCCGGGTTCAACGCGGACGTCGTCCAGCACGCACCGGACTCATGGACGCTGATGTCACTCGTCTCCGCCGAGATCGGCTGCTCATTGACCCTATCCTCCGTGATCGACAGCATCGCCGACCCGCACCTGCGCTTCCTACGCCTCACCGACGACGCTCCACCCGTCGAACTGCGGATGGCCTGGCTGCGCGACAGCGACGATCGCGCGCTGCACGCCGTGCTCCGGCTGTCCGAATCCGTCCTCCCGACCCCGCAGACATAGATGCCCCCGCCCATCGCACATCCATGCACAGCCGGCACATGAGAGGGCTTGATTGATACTAGGACTGCAATAGCGACCGGTTGGTTCGGTATTGGACTTCCGCTCGGGCGCGATGCGACGCTGACAGTGCGCAAGAAGGCCGCGTCCCTCTCAATTCTCGGCCCGCCCGGTGGGCGCTGAGAGGACGGTTTGCCGGCTCCGGCGCACGCCGCCGCGAACGGGAGGATCCAACATATGAGCGCCTACGCCACCATCAACCCCGCCACGGGGCAGCGTGTCGCCGAATACCCCCTCATCGGCGACGCCGAGGTGCAGGAGATCATCGGCCGGTCGTATACGACGTACACCACCTTCCGGTCGGTGCCGCTGTCCGAACGAACCCGCTTGCTGCAGCGCGCTGCCGACCTGTACCGGGAGCGCAGCGACGAACTCGCCGCGATCATCACGCTGGAGATGGGCAAGCCGATCGCGCAGTCCCGCGGCGAGGTCGCGCTGGTCGCGTCGATCTACGAGTACTACGCCCAGAACGCGGCGAAGTTCCTCGCAGACGAGCAGCTGGAGATCGCGGGGGGCGGCGAGGCGCTCGTGCGCACCGAGCCCATCGGCCCACTGCTGGGCGTGATGCCCTGGAACTACCCCTACTATCAGGTCGCCAGATTCGCCGCCCCGAACCTGGCGCTCGGCAACACCATCATCCTCAAACACGCCCGCAACTGCCCGCAGTCGGCGCTGGCGATCGAGAAGGTCTTCCACGACGCGGGCTTCCCGCGCGACGCGTACATCAACGCCTTCGTCGACAGCCGGCAGGTGGCGGACATCATCGCCGACCCGCGCGTGCAAGGGGTCTCCCTGACCGGGTCCGAGAAGGCCGGCTCGGCGGTCGGCGAGGTCGCCGGCCGGCACATGAAGAAGTACGTCCTCGAGCTCGGTGGCTCCGACCCGTTCACCGTCCTCGACGATGCCGACATC
>NZ_MKRU01000055.1:0-10110 GCF_001897985.1 Microbacterium sp. 69-7
CTGCTTGCGCAGGCGAAGGAGCAGGGCGTCAGCCTCGTGGGGCCGGGAGGCCTGCTGGGCGGGCTGACGAAGACCGTGCTCGAGACCGCGCTCGAGGCGGAGATGACCGAGCATCTCGGCTATCCGAAGCACGCGTCATCGAACGGCGAGAACGCGCGCAACGGGACCCGGTCCAAGACCGTGCTCACCGAGGTCGGTGCCGTCGAGATCGACGTCCCGCGGGACCGGGACGGGTCGTTCCAGCCGAAGATCGTGCGCAAGCGGCAGCGGCGGTTGGACGGGATCGACGAGATTGTCCTGTCGCTGACCGCGCGCGGGCTGGTGAGGTCGCGGCGCACTTCGACGACGTCTACGGGGCGAGTGTCAGCAAGGACACGATCTCGAAGATCACCGACAAGGTGATCGAGGAGATGACCGAGTGGCAGAACCGTCCACTGGACCGGGTCTACCCGGTGGTGTTCATCGACGCGATCGTGGTGAAGGTCCGGGACGGGCAGGTGCGCAACAAGCCGTTCTACGTCGCCGTCGGCGTCACCACGGCCGGGGAGCGCGACATCCTCGGGATCTGGGCCGGCGATGGCGGCGAGGGCGCGAAGTTCTGGCTGGGCGTGCTCACCGAGATCAAGAACCGCGGTGTCGAGGACGTGTGCATCGTGGTCTGCGACGGGCTGAAGGGCTTGCCGGAGTCGATCACCACGACGTGGGAGCTCGCGGTCGTGCAGACGTGCATCATCCACCTGATCCGCAACACGTTCCGCTTCGCGTCGCGCAAGTACTGGGACCAGATCGCTCGCGACCTGCGCCCTGTCTACACCGCGCCGACCGAAGCCGCCGCGAAGGCGAGGTTCGAGGAGTTCACCGAGAAGTGGTGCACGATGTATCCCGCGATCCGCAAGCTCTGGGAGAACGCCTGGACGGAGTTCATCCCGTTCCTGGACTACGACGTCGAGATCCGCCGCATCATCTGCAGCACCAACGCGATCGAGTCCCTCAACGCCCGCTACCGCCGCGCGGTCAGGGCGCGTGGGCATTTCCCGAACGACGCCGCCGCGTTGAAGTGCCTCTACCTCGTGACGCGGTCGCTTGACCCCACCGGCCGGGGTCGGGCACGCTGGGTGACGAGGTGGAAGCCCGCACTCAACGCCTTCGCGATCACCTTCGAAGGCCGAATCAACTGAAATGCGCCAGGCCAGATCCACCGTTAATCTGACACACCCTCACGCAGCATCTGCGGAACGTGGCCACCGCGGTGTTCCTCGAGCCGCTCGGGCCCGCCTAAGTTCGATCCCTAGTCCGACGCGTCGCCCGGCGGTTCTGCGGCCTCGTGTGCCGGAGAGGCACGAGGAAGGAGGTTGCGGCGGCGACGCGTTTGAGGATCTGCGCGTGGGGCGGTGCCGGTGGCGGGACTTCAGGTGATCGAGGTGGCGGTTACGGCATATCCCGCGCCGCCGTGCGGAAGCGTTCGATCGCGATGCGGGCGATGCGCGGGTCCGGGCAGAGGGGGGCCGCGACGACGTCGCCGCCGGCACTCGCGATGACGCGGGCGAAGTGGCCGGGGGCGAGGACGTAGCTCGCGATCGCCACACGTTCATGGCCGCTCTCGCGCGTCGTGCGCACGACATCGGTGATGCGCGGTCCCGTGCCTGCCGCGAAGCCGATCGCGACCGGTGCGTTCAGGCGCGCCTCCAGCAGCGTCGCCATCGTCGCGACGTCGACGGCCGCGGCCGGGTCGCTCGAGCCGGCCGCGGCGAGCACGACGGCGTCGCCTGGGCGCATACCCGCGGCCGCGAGCCGGTCGTGCATCACGTCGGCGAGGAGCGGATGCGGCCCGAGCGCGGGGGCGGCGGACGCGTGCCCGGGATGGGCGGAGACGGCGCGGGCGATGTCGACGTTCGTGTGGAACCCGGTCGACAGCAGCAAGGGGACGACGACGACCGCGCCGCCGGCGACGTGCCGACGGACGACCTCGTCGATCGCCGGCTCTTCAACGTCGACGAAGGCGTGCGTGACGGGCGTTGTGAGAACGTGCCGGGCGATGAGGTCGATCTGCGCCGTGATGGCCGCGCGACCGGCCGGGTCGCTCGTACCGTGCGAGCAGGCGATGAGGGTCGTGGTCACGGGGTCTCCTCGTACTGTCCGCGCAGGTCGATCCGGTAGCCGCGCTTGACGACGGTGCGGATGAGGCCGGGCGCGTGCAGCGCTTCTCGGACGCGGGCAATCGCGACGTCGACGGCGTGGTCGCTCTGACTCGATCGCGGAAGCGCGCTGCGCAGCACGCTGCGTGCGACGACGCCGCCGCGTGCGGCGAACAGGGCGGCCAAGACCGCGAGACCGCTGCGGGAGAGCGCGATGAGTCGCCCGTCGAGCACGGCGCCGGCGCTGCGCAGTTCGAGTCGGCCGGCCACGGTGTCGAGCCCGGGGGCGTGTCCGCCGCCGTAGTACGTTACGACGGCCCGCACGAGGGAGCCGAGGCGTCCGCGTTCGGCGATGAGCGGAGCGAACCCGGCCGTCTGCAGGGGGTCGGCGGTGATCGGCCCGACCGCCGCCATCAAGAGCCGTCCCGCCGCGGCGGCTTCGCGCAGCGCGTCGAGCACGTGCTCGCGTTCTGCGGCGGCGAGCCAGCCGGCGGCGCCCGGCGCCGAGGTGAACAGGACGGCATCCACCTCTCCCTGCGCCGCCGCGATGACCGATCGCGCGACCGCGTCCGGGTCGGCCGGCGGGCCCCAGCGGTACACCGTAAGACTGACGACCTCGGCGCCGGCGTCGGCGAACAGGGCGTCCAGTCCGTCGGCCCCGGACCCGTGGTGCTGCACCGCGACACGGCGGCCGTACAGGTTCTCCGCGAGCAGGAACGCGCCGAGCTCGCTCGAGGTCTCGGACTCGGCGACCCAGTCGGTCGTGAGCCCGGCCTGCTGGATCGCGCCGCGCGCCTTCGGGCCGCGCGCGACGATCTGCGCGCCCGCGAGTGCGGCCAGCAGCGCTTCTTGCAGGCCCGCCTCCTCGGCGGCCTCCATCCAGCCGCGGAAGCCCACCCCCGTCGTCACCACGACGACGTCCGGCGGCGCCGCGACGAGCGACCGGGTGGCGGCGATGAGCGCCTCGTCGTCGATGTGCGGCAGGATGCTGAGCGCCGGCGCCCGCCGGACCTGCGCCCCGTGCCGCTCGAGCGCGGCGGCGAGCTCGGAAGACCGCCGATCGACGGCGATGACGATTGAGCAGCCTTCGAGCGCGGCCGAGAGCAGGGGGCGTTCGGGGTCGGTCACCGGGTCGCGCCCTCCACTCCCTCACGCTGAGGCAGCAGCAGTTCGGCGCGGGTGACGTCGCCGATCACGATGACGGCGGGGTTGCGCACGTCGGCCGCCGCGGCGTCGCGCGCCATCGTGCCGACGGTCGTGCGGGTCGTGCGCTGCTGCGCGGTGTGGCCGCTCTCGACGATCGCCGCGGGGCGGTCGGCGGACACTCCCGCGGCCAGGGCGGCCGCGGCGAGGCGTGGGAGGGCGGCGACGCCCATCAGAACGACCGTCGTCAGTGCGGGGTCGGCGAGGGCGGCGAGGGTTGCAACAGACAGCTCACCCTGGCCGTTGACGATGTGGACCCCGGCGGAGACCCCGCGGTGGGTGACGGGGATGCCCGCGGCCTGCGGCACGGCGATCGCGCTGGAGACCCCCGGGACGACCTCTGCGGGGATGCCCGCGGCGATGCAGGCGGCCAGCTCTTCGCCGCCGCGGCCGAAGACGAACGGGTCGCCGCCCTTGAGACGGACGACGCGCTTGCCCCGGCGGGCGTGCGCGACGATCAGTTCGTTGATCTGCTCCTGCGGCACGGGGTGGTGGCCCGGTCGCTTGCCGACGTCGATGATCTCGACGTCGGGATCGACGCCCTCGAGCGCGCCGCCGGGTCCGAGCCGATCGGTCACGATGACGTCGGCTTCGGCGAGCAGGCGTCGGCCGCGCACCGTCATGAGGTCGAGCGGTCCCGGGCCGCCGCCGACGAGGTCGACGCGGCCGAGCGACGTGCGGCGGCGGCGCCGCACGGGCAGCGTGCCGTCGCGCAGCAGCGCGCCGATCGCGTCGCGCAGGCGCGCCGTGCGCCGGGGGTCGACTCCGGCATCCGACACGACGCCCACCACGACGTCGCCGGCACGCGCCTCGGCGGTCAGCCGCGCGCTGCCGTGCGCCCCGTCTGAGGCGTTGACGCAGAAGACCCGGCGCGCTTCGCACCAGGCCGCGATGCGCGCATCCGTCGCACGGTCGCCCGTCGCGGTGTGCACGAGCCACGCCTCGTCGAGGTCGGACGCGCGCACGCGGCGCGCCGTCCAGGGGAGGTCGTGGGCGTCGATCAGCTCGCGCACGTCGTCGGACACCTCGGGGGCGACGACGCTCACGCGGGCGCCGTCCTGCAGCATGCGCCACATCCGTCGCGCCGCGACGTCGCCGCCGCCGATGAAGACCACGTCTCGGCCCTCGAGAGTCAGTCCCAGCATCGTCGTCATGACGAGCCCTCCCATCTGATGAGCACCTGAGCCTCATCGTCGACCGCGGCCGGCCAGACGCGCAGCGCCTGCGGATCCTTGCCCTGCGTGTCCAGGCACAGGC
The DNA here is from genome assembly GCF_001897985.1 of Microbacterium sp. 69-7. NCBI lineage: Bacteria > Bacillati > Actinomycetota > Actinomycetes > Micrococcales > Microbacteriaceae > Microbacterium > Microbacterium sp. 69-7. The sequence continues at coordinate 4,596 of NZ_MKRU01000055.1, forward strand.
CGCTGCGCAGGTCGAAGACCTGCTTGTACATCGGCGAGGCGACGGTCGGCAGGCCTTCGCGCGACCCGACGATGCCGCGGGAGATGACGTGCGCCCCGCTGTACGGGTCGAGGTTCGAGACCGCGTGCACGCGGCCGTCGTGCAGCAGGAACAGTGCGATCTGGGTGCCCTCCACGAGTGCCGCGCGGCCCCGCTCGACTTCGAGGTCGCCGAGTGCGCACACGCGCACCCAGGCGGTGGGTCGCGCGGGGCGCGGCTGGTGGGCGGTCAGGGTCGTCATCGGCGCACCTCCAGCACGGTCCCGGCGATCATGACGCCGGCGTCGGCCTGCTCGGCGGCGGTCGCGGGCCGCGCCTGCCCGCGTTCGGCCGTGTAGGCCAGCGACGGGTCGGGCGTGGTCGGCGCGTTCACGAACGAGGCGAAGCGGCGCAGCTTGTCGGGGTCGTCGAGCGTGGCTTTCCACTCGTCCTCGTAACCGTCGACGTGGCGCGCGACCGCGGCATCCAGGTCGGCGCAGATGCCCAGGCTGTCGTCGAAGATGACGGAACGGAGGCCGTCGATGCCGCCCTCGAGGTCGGCGAACCACGGCGCCGTCCGCTGCAGCCGGTCGGCGGTGAAGATGTAGTACATCAGGAAACGGTCGATCGCCTGCAGCAGCTCGGCGTCGCTGAGGCCTTCGGCGAGCAGCACGGCGTGGCGCGGGGTGAACCCGCCGTTGCCGCCGACGTAGAGGTTCCAGCCGGCTTCGGTCGCGATGACGCCGACATCTTTGCCGCGCGCCTCGGCGCACTCGCGGGCGCAGCCGGAGACGCCGAGCTTGATCTTGTGGGGCGATCGCAGTCCGCGGTAGCGCAGCTCGAGTCGCACGGCCATGCCGACGGAGTCCTGCACGCCGTACCGGCACCACGTCGAGCCGACGCACGATTTCACGGTGCGCAGCGACTTGCCGTAGGCGTGGCCCGACTCGAACCCGGCGTCGACGAGGCGCTTCCAGATGTCCGGCAGCTGCTCGAGGCGCGCGCCGAACATGTCGATGCGCTGACCGCCGGTGATCTTCGTGTACAGGCCGAAGTCCTGCGCGACCTGACCGATGACGAGCAGTCCCTCCGGGGTGATCTCGCCGCCGGGAATGCGCGGGACGACCGAGTAGCTGCCGTCCTTCTGCATGTTTGCCATGACGTGGTCGTTGGTGTCCTGCAGCGTCGCGTTCTCGCCGTCGAGCACGTGCGTGCCGGTGAGCGTCGAGAGGATGCTGGCGAGGGCCGGCTTGCAGAGGTCGCAGCCGCGGCCGGTGCCGAAGCGCTCGATGATCGCGCTGAAGGTGAAAAGGCCCGAGACGCGGACGGCGTCGAACAGCTGGCGCCGCGACATCGCGAAGTGCTCGCACAGCGCGTTGCTGACGGTCGCGCCGGTCTTCGCAAGCTCGGCGCCCACGATCTTCTTGATCGCCCCGACGCACGAGCCGCACGCCGCGCCCGCCCTCGTACAGGACTTGACGGCGGCGACGTCCGTGCAGCCCTGCTCGTGCACGGCGTGGCGGATGGTGCCGGCCGTGACGCTGTTGCACGAGCAGACGAGCGCCTCGTCGGGAAGGTCGCCGGTCGGCGCGGCGACGCCGTCCCCCGGGACGAGATACGCGGCCGGGTCGGCGCCGAGGGCGCTGCCCACGAGCGGGCGCAGCGACCCGTACGCGGACGCGTCGCCGACGAGGATGCCGCCGAGCAGGGTCTTCGCGTCGTCGGAGACGACGAGCTTCTTGTAGACGCCGGCGACGGGATCGGCGTAGACCACTTCGAGCGCACCCGGCGTCTGCGCGAACGCGTCGCCGAAGCTCGCGACGTCGACGCCCGAGAGCTTGAGCTTGGTGGAGAGGTCGAAGCCGGGGAACGCGGCATCGCCGCCGAGCAGGCGCGTCGCGGCGACCTCGGCCATGGCGTAGCCGGGAGCGACGAGCCCGACGCACTGCCCGTCGAAGCTCGCGACCTCGCCGATCGCGAGAACGAGCGGGTCAGATGTCGTGCAGCCGGCGTCGATGAGGACGCCGCCCCGGGGGTCGACGTCGATCCCGGACCCGCGGGCGAGCTCGTCGCGCGGACGGACCCCGACCGTGAACACGACGACGTCGGTCTGCGCGTAGCTGCCGTCGCGGAACTCGAGACCCGCGACCTGGCCGGTCGCATCCGGGTCGAGCCGCGTCGTGATCGACTCGGTCCGCACGCCGATGCTCCGCGACTCGATGAGGCGTCGCAGCGCGTCGCCGGCCGGGCGGTCGAGCTGCGCCGACATGAGGCGGTCGGAGGACTGCACGACGGTGCACGCGACGTCGAGGCTCTGCAGAGCGCCGGCGGCTTCGAGACCGAGCAGCCCGCCGCCGATGACGGTTCCGGTGAGGGGGCGGCCCAGCTGCGCGGACCGGTGCTCGACGAACGCCGCGAGCGCCTGCACGTCGTCGAGGGTGCGATACACGAAGCATCCGTCCAGTCCGAAGCCGTCGACCGCGAGGCGGGCCGCGTACGACCCCGTCGCGAGGACGAGGCGGTCGTAGGCGATGCTGAGGCCGGTCGCCGTGGTCACGCGCCGCGCGGCGCGATCGATGCGGACGACCTTCTCGCCCCGCAGGAAGCGCACGCGCTCGTCCTCGACGACCGTGCGGTCGAGCTCGAGGTCGGATGCCGAGGCGCCCGCGAACGACGAGGTCAGGGCGACCCGGTCGTACGGGTGGTGCTCCTCGTCCCCGATGAGCGTCACGCGCCACGTGCCGTCGGAGCGGCCCAGCAGGCTCGCGATGAAGCGATGGGCCACCATCCCCGCCCCGACGACCACGACGTGCGCGGTGTGGGGCGGGGTGGTGCTCATGCTGTCACCGTAGGCGGGCGCTGTTACGGGCCGGTCAGGGTGATGTTTCCGGCTGTCGACGATGCGCGGCATGGTCTCTCCGGCGATGCGGGGCGACGAGGGCCGGCGGTCAGGCGGCCGACGTGTTCGCGACGACGGCGACGTCGAGGGCGGGCTGGGCGGGAGCCGGAGCCGGCGTCGCCGCGGCGCGGCGCGCCTTGCCGCCGCGCGGCGTGCGGGGGGAGGCGCCCCGGGCGTACGTGAGGTAGAGCGGGAGCGCCGTGAAGACGAGGCCGCCGACGAGGTTGCCGAGGACCGTGGGGATCTCGTTCCAGACCAGGTAGTCCATGAGCGTGAAGTCGGCGCCCAGCAGCAGGCCGGAGGGGAAGAGGAACATGTTGACGACGGAGTGCTCGAAGCCCATGAAGAAGAAGAGCATGATCGGCATCCACATCGCCATGATCTTGCCGGGCACGTCCTTCGCGATCATGGAGAGCACGATGCCGGTCGAGACCATCCAGTTGCACAGGACGCCGCGGATGAAGAGGGTCAGCATGCCGGCGGCGCCGTGCTCGGCGTAGCCGACCGTGCGGCCCTCGCCGATGTGGCCGATCGCCTCGCCGACCTCGTTCGGCGGCACGGAGAAGCCGTAGGTGACGACGATGGCCGTGAGGACGGCGACCGTGAACGCGCCGATGAAGTTGCCGACGAAGACGAGGCCCCAGTTGCGCAGGATGCCGCCGATCGTGACGCCCGGACGCTTGTCGAACCAGGCGAGCGGGGCGAGGACGAAGACGCCGGTGAGGAGGTCGTAGCCGAGCAGGTACAGCATGATGAAGCCGACCGGGAACAGGATGGCGCCCAGCAGCGGGATGCCGGTGGTCACGCTGACGGTGACGGCGAACGCGGCGGCGATCGTGAGCAGGGCGCCGCCCATGATCGCGCGGACGAGGGTGTCGCGCGTGGAGAGCATGACTTTCGACGCACCGGCGTCGACGATGGTGGAGACGAGTTCAGCGGGCTTGACGTAGGACATGGCGTGCCTTCCGAGCGAGGACCGCGGCCGCACGGTGGCTCCGGGGCCGATGGGGCGAAGCTACGGCCGCGATGTTTCCGTGGCGAGCGCGGGAATGTGATCTCTCGTAACCGTTTCCTCTCTCTCGGAGAGTGGCAATTGTGACATTGCCCGCAGGCTGGAACGCCTCGCGAATCGGCAGTCAGCGAAGACGACCGCGTGCGAATAGTGCACTTACGGACAAAGCACTCCGCCACTACAGGACATCGGTGACGGTTCTGCATGAGGACATCCGTGACACTTCCGGCGGTCTTGGTGGTGTCACTTCGGCCGGTGTGATGGGGAGAGTGACCCCGTCCGAGCCCGTTAATTCTCGTGTTCGCCTCGTCATCACGCAGTGGCCCGATGATGCCCCGCGCGGGGCGGTGAGTACGTTCTGCGCCGAGCGCGACATCTCCCGCAAGACGTTTTACACGATCCGCAAGCGAGCCATCGAAGAAGGGCCGGCAGGGGCGCTCGAGCCGAAGTCACGCCGTCCGAAGTCGAGCCCGTCGATGCTGACCGACGAGGTCAAACGGCAGGCGATCGGTGTGCGGGCCGCGTTGGAGCAGTCCGGGCTGGATCACGGTCCGATCAGCGTGCACGACAAGATGCGCACGCTGAGGATGGACCCGGTGCCGTCGACGGCGTCGGTGGCGCGGATCTTCCGCCGGGCCGGCGTCGCGCGTCCTGAGCGAAGAAGAAGCCGCGCGCTGCGTATCGCCGGTTCGTCTACCCGGCGCCGAACGCGTGCTGGCAGTTGGACGCGACCGAGTATGTCCTCGCCGGCGGCCGCAAATGCGTGATCTTCCAGCTCATCGATGATCACTCCCGCCTCGCGGTGGCGTCCCACGTCGCCGCCGGCGAGACTTCGGCGTGCACGTCGTCGCGAAAGGCATCGCCGCGCACGGCGTCCCGCAACGCCTGCTCACCGATAACGGTGTCGCATTGAACCCGTCACGGCACGGGATCGTCGGGCAGCTCGTCGACTACGTCACCCGGCTCGGGGTGAAGCCGATCACAGCCCTACAAGCCGACCACGCAAGGCAAGAACGAACGCTTCCAGCGGACCCTGTTCCGATACCTCGACAAGCAGCCGTCGCGGCGACACTCGCGCAAATGCAGGCGCACGTCGACGAGTTCGACCGGATCTACAACACCGAACGTCCCCACCAGGGGCTGCCCGGCCACCACTGGATGGCGGCGTCCCCCACGCTCGGCGTTTGCGAAGGTCAGCGGCTCGTTCGTCCAGTGGGCGCATCAAGCGATAGACGCAAAGTCGACGTGATTAGGTCGTCGGTTCGATTCCGACAGGCGGCTCCGGCGAACAGCCCCTGACCTGCGGAAACGCAGGTCAGGGGCGGTTCGGGTTCTGGTGCTCGCGCGATGCACTGGCCTCAGTGCTCTGCCCGACACCGACGTCGCTCTCCTCTGCGACAGACCCCCTCGCCGGCCGAGCGCTGGGCAACGCAGCATGGCATTGCGTCGCGACCTGGCGACCGCTCGGCGGGGCGCGATCGTCTCGTGCGTTGGCGGACTACGGGAGCTTGGACGCGAGAACGTCGGCCGCCAGGATCTCGGGTGCTGCGCCGAGGAGGTGCTGGTTGGCCATCAGAGCTGCGACGA
>NZ_MKRU01000056.1:0-10180 GCF_001897985.1 Microbacterium sp. 69-7
CACGCCGTCTGGGCCCTGCGCGACTACGGCTTCCAGGTCGTGCTGAGCCCGAAGTTCGCCGACATCTTCCGGGGCAATGCGGGCAAGCAAGGCCTGGTCACCGGCGTGATCTCCGAGGCCGACGTGGAGGCCATCTGGGCCCAGATCGAGGCGCAGCCGGGGATCGAGATGACGGTCGACCTTCTCGAGCGCACGGCGGTGATCGGCGAGCTCCGGGTCTCGTTCGAGATCGACGATTACACTAGGTGGAGGCTCCTCGAAGGTCTGGACGACATCGGGCTGACTCTGCGCAATGAGGACAAGATCGCGCAGTTCGAGGCGCGCCGCGAGGCGTGGCGCCCGCGGACGCTCCCCGTTCGCTAGGACGGATCGCGCCTTCACCGGCGCCGATCATCTGTCTTTCGCTTCCCCGTCCTCGACACACACTGTGAGGTCCGATCCATGAACACCCTTCTGAGCGCTTCGGCGTCGACACCCGCCGGAGGCGAGGTTTCGGTCCTCGAGATCCGCGGAGGACGGCCGCTGAAGGGGCGCGTCGAGGTGAAGGGCGCGAAGAACCTCGCGACCAAGGCGATGGTGGCGGCGCTGCTCGGGGAGTCCGAGAGCGTGCTGCGCGATGTCCCCGACATCAGCGATGTGAAGGTCGTGCGCTCTCTGCTGGAGGTGCACGGGGTCACCGTCACCGATGAGGGCGAAGGGGTCCTGCGTCTCGACCCGCGCGGTGCGGTCTCCGCGCACATGGAAGAGATCGACGCACACGCCGGCGCGTCCCGCATCCCGATCCTCTTCTGCGGCCCGCTGCTGCATCTGCTCGGGCAGGCGTTCATTCCGGATCTCGGCGGATGTCGCATCGGCGACCGTCCGATCGACTTCCACCTCGACGCTCTGCGCGCGTTCGGTGCCACCATCGACAAGCTGCCCAGCGGCATCCGGCTTTCCGCGCCGAACGGACTCAAAGGCGCGAACATCGCCCTGCCGTACCCCAGCGTGGGCGCCACCGAGCAGGTCCTGCTGACCGCGGTGCGCGCGAAGGGCACGACCGAGCTGCGAAACGCCGCGATCGAGCCCGAGATCATGGATCTGATCGCCGTGCTGCAGAAGATGGGCGCGATCATCTCCTACGAGCCCAACCGCGTCATCTTCATCGAAGGCGTCGACACCCTTCGCGGCTACGACCACCGGAGCATCTTCGACCGCAACGAAGCCGCATCGTGGGCGTGCGCGGCCCTAGCCACCGACGGCGACATCTTCGTCGGTGGAGCCAAGCAGCAGGAGATGCTCACCTTCCTCAACGTCTTCCGCAAGGTGGGAGGCGACTTCGACATCCACGAGGACGGCATCCGCTTCCGCCGCGGGGGAGCCCTGAAGCCCGTCGTCGTCGAGACGGACGTCCACCCGGGATTCATGACCGACTGGCAGCAGCCGCTCATCGTGGCCCTGACGCAGGCCGAGGGCGTCTCGACGGTGCACGAGACCGTCTATGAGAACCGGCTCGGCTTCACGCAGGCTCTGAACAAGATGGGTGCCGACATCGTCGTGCACCCCGAGGGCATCGCCAGCCCCGACCGGCGCGTGGCGCGCCGCGCGCTGGAGCAGGCCGCGGTGATCACCGGTCCGACGCCGCTGCACGGCGCCGATGTGGTCGTTCCGGACCTCCGCGGCGGCTACAGCTATGTGATCGCGGCGTTGGCGGCGCAGGGGCGTTCGCGCGTGGCGGGCGTCGACATCATTCGTCGCGGATACGAGAAGTTCCTCGAGAAGCTCACGATCCTCGGCGCCGACTTCGACGTCGTCGGATGACGGGCACGGCGCGCCCGGCGCCGCGGCGCCGGGCCTCTCCGGAGAAGACGCGTCCGTCGGTCTTCTGGCCGCTCGCGGCCATCATCGTGCCGGCGGTCGGCTGGTTCGCGAAGATCGAGATCAGCGGTGCGGAGCACCTTCCGGCGGAAGGCCCCTACGTGCTGGCCCCGAATCACTACAGCGAGTTCGATCCGCTGATCATCGCGGTGGGCACGTGGCGTATGGGCCGCGCACCGCGGTTCATGGCGAAGGAGAGCCTGTTCCGCGTTCCCGTGCTCGGGGCGGCCTTGCGCGCGACCGGCATGGTCCCGGTCGCCCGGGCCTCGTCGTCGGCCGCGGCGAAGCAGACCCTTCAGCAGTCGGAGGATCTGGTGACCCATGGCCGCGGCGTCATCGTCTACCCGGAGGGCTCGCTCACGCGTGACCCCGACATGTGGCCCATGCGCGGCAAGACCGGCGCGGTGCGCCTCGCGCTGGCCGCCGGTGAGCCGATTCCCGTCATCCCGGCGGCGACCTGGGGCGTGCAGCAGATCCTCCCGCGGTACGGCAAGCTCCGCTTCTGGCCGCCGCGCCGTCGCGTTCGCCTTGCCCTCGGCCCGGCGACCGACCTCTCGGCCTTCACCGGCCCCGGCGCGACGGGGTCTGCGAACCTCATCGCCGCCACCGATGCCGTGATGGCCGACATCTCTGCCCTGTTGGGCACCTTGCGCGACGAACAGCCGCCGACCGAACGGTGGAACCCCTCCGCCCACGGACAGAACGAAACGGGTCGCCTTGACGCGTAGGGGCGAGTCGGCGTTGCCGCGGGTCGCGGTGATCGGCTCGGGCAGCTGGGGAACCACGTTCGGCAAGGTGCTCGCCGACGGCGGCGCCCACGTGGTGATGTGGGCTCGCCGCGCCGAGCTCGCGCAGGAGATTCAGGAAGGGCACCGCAACAGCGAGTATCTTCCCGGGATTAACCTGCCGCGCACGATGTCGGCGACGACGCACCTCTCGGAGGCGCTCGAGGGTGCCTCGCAGATCTATCTCGCGATCTCGAGCCAGGCGCTGCGACAGAACCTGAAGGCGGTGCGTCCTCTCGTGCGCGACAATGACGCGCCGATCGTGTCGCTGATGAAGGGCGTCGAGAAGCGCAGCGGGCGGCGGATGAGCGAGGTGATCGCCGAGGAGCTGCACTGCGACCCGGCCCGCATCGCCGTCGCGTCCGGCCCGAACCTTGCGCTCGAGATCGCCCGGGAGCAGCCCACGGCAGCCGTCATCTCCTCCACCAGCCGTGACACGGCCGAGGCGGTCGCCCGGCGCGCTCGCAACGTCTACTTCCGGACTTTCGTGAACACGGATGTGATCGGCACCGAGTTCGGCGGTGTGCTGAAGAACCTCATCGCCGTCGCGATCGGCATCGTCGACGGCGTCGGTTACGGCGAGAACACGAAGGCCTCCATCATCACGCGCGGTCTCGTGGAGATGACCGACTTCGCCGTGGCCCAGGGCGCTCAGCCGGAGACGCTGCAGGGGCTGGCCGGTCTCGGCGACCTGATCGCGACGTGCCAGTCTCCGCTGAGCCGCAACAACACCGCCGGGCGACTCCTCGGCCAGGGCTACAGCTTCCAGGACGTCGTGAAGCAGATGAACCAGACCGCCGAGGGACTCGCCTCGGTGGCACCGGTGCTGCAGCTGGCCCGCGCCTGCGGCGTCCAGATGCCCATCGTGGAACAGGTCAAGATGGTTCTGGACGGCACGATGAATCCTCGCGACATCGCGCCGCATCTGACCACCGACGACGACAAGCCCACGGGTGAGAGGACCCAGCATGGACAAAGCGGTAGTGGCGGTGCTCTTCGGAGGGCGTTCCAGCGAGCACGCGATCAGCTCCGCGACGGCGGGCGGCGTGCTTCGGGCGATCGACCGTGATCGCTTCGACGTCATCCCGGTAGGCATCACGCGCGACGGCGCTTTCGTGCTCGAAGACGACGACCCCGACAAGTTCGCACTCAACCCGGAACGTCTGCCGGAAGTCGTCGACAACGGCACGCGCATCCTGTGGCCCGACTCCGTCCGCTCCCGTGAGCTGCGCGTTCAGGATGCCGACGGCATCCGCTCGCTCGGCGACATCGACGTCGTCTTCCCGATCCTGCACGGCCGCTTCGGCGAGGACGGCACGATCCAGGGCTTCCTCGAGCTGCTCGATCTGCCTTACGTCGGTGCCGGACTGTTGATGTCGGCGATCGGCATGGACAAGCACACCACCAAGAGCGTGCTGAAGGCTGCCGGCGTCCCGGTCGTGCCGTGGGTCACTGTCACCGAGGCGGGCCTGGCCCGTGAGAGCGACCTGTGGCACCGGCGCATCCGCGCGCTCGGGCTGCCGGCGTTCGTCAAGCCGGCGCGGGCCGGGTCGAGTGTGGGCGTGTCGAAGGTGTCCGACTGGTCCGAGTTGGATGCCGCTCTGGCGACCGCCTTCGCCGAAGACGGCACGGTGCTGGTCGAGCAAGCGATCGTGGGCCGCGAGGTCGAGTGCGGCGTCCTCGCCGGTCGGGACGGCGCCGCGCCGCGCGTCAGCGTCGCCGGGGAGATCGTGATCACAGGGCGGGACTTCTACGACTTCGAAGCCAAGTACCTCGATGCCGCCGGTATCGACCTCGTCTGCCCCGCGCAGCTGCACAGCGGCGAACTCGCCGAGATGCAGCGCGTCGCGGCCCGCGCGTTCGAGGCTCTGGGCGGCGAGGGACTGGCACGGGTGGACTTCTTCTTCACCGGAACCGAGTTCTTCGTCAACGAGGTGAACACGATGCCGGGGTTCACGCCCATCTCGATGTTTCCGAAGTGCTGGATCGCGACGGGAATGAGCTACCGCGACCTCATCAGCGAGCTGATCGATCTCGCGCGCGTGCGCTGACGACCGGCACGGGTCGTCTCAGGAGGACGGGCGGGCGATGCAGGTGCGGCCATCCGTGGGCAGCTGCTGTACAGCGGAGGACAGCGCGCTGAGCACGTCGCGTCCGCTGACGACGTCGTAGTCGAGGTACACCTGCACCGCGGGGGTACGACCGAACGTGGTGAACCGGTACTTCGGCGCCTCGGAATCATCCATCAGCCAGTCGACGCCGTCGACGGTCTGGCAGACGAGCGTCGACGGTCCAGGCGCGTCGAGCCCGCACGTCAGCAGGACGCTGGCGGGGCTGCCCCACGCACCCGTGGCCTGGGCGTCGGTCCATCGGCGCGGCTGGCCGTCGACGGTGGCCGGCAGACGAGAGGTCACCGCCGCACATGCCGGGTCGTTGGCTCCCTTCGCCGGTGTCATCGAGACGGTGGAGCTGCAGCCGGCGGTACCGAGGGCGATGCCGAGCGCCACTGCCACGCTCAGAGGGGCGACGATCAGGCGCGAGCGGGACATCACTCCAGGCTACCGTGGAGCGGTGAGCACACCGATCGCCCCGACCGTCCGCGACCTGGGGGAGCGGCAGCTCTTGTCGCGCATCTTCACCGTCCTCGACGGCTCGTCGCGCGCGCTCGTCGGGCCCGGCGACGATGCCGCGGTGCTGGCGGCTCCGGACGGCCGCGTCGTGGTCTCGACCGACACGCTCGTGCACGGCCCCGATTTCCGGCTCGCGTGGTCGAGCGGGGAGGACCTGGGCTGGAAGGCCGCCGCGGTCAACCTCTCCGACATCGCCGCGATGGGCGCTCGCCCGACCGCGCTGGTGGTGGCTCTCACGCTTCCCGATGACACGCCGGTCGCGTTCGTCGAGGCTCTCGCGCGCGGACTGCGGGCGGCGTGCGACGCACTCGCGCCGGGATGCGCGGTGGAGGGTGGGGATCTCGCGGCATCCGACACGCTGACGATCGCGGTCACGGTGCTCGGAGCGCTGGATGGCGTCGAGCCCGTGCGGCGGTGCGGGGCGCGGCCCGGTGACGTCGTCGCCGTGACGGGGCACCTGGGGGCGGCCGGGCGCGGTCTGGCCCTGCTGTTCGATCGCTTTCGCGATGCCGAGGGCCGCCCCCTCGCCGTCGATCCGTCGGTCCTCACCGACCGTGAGCGCGCCGATCTCGCTGCCCAGCTGCGTCCGCGCCCGCCGCTCGCGCTCGGCCCTCTGGCCGCGCGGTCGGGCGCGACCGCGATGATGGACGTGTCCGACGGACTTCTGCTGGATGCGACGCGTATGGCGGAAGCGTCCGGCGTGCGGATCGATCTGAGCCCGGAGCTGGACGACATGGCGCTTCGAGGCGGGGAGGATCACGAGCTGCTCGCTACGTTCCCATCCGGAGCCGCCCTGCCGGAGGGTTTCCGGCGTGTCGGCACCGTGATCGCCGACGCGACGCCACACGTCACCGTCGGAGGTGCGTCGTCAGCCGGCGTCGGCGGGTGGGATCCGCACCGGGACTGGGACGCGGCCCGCGGCTGATGCGGCCGAGGCGCCGCGCACCGCGGCGACGGCGCGGGCGATCGCCGTCGTCTCAGGACTGCGGGCGTACCCACCACAGCGTCGTGTCGCCGTAGCTCTTGTCGCGCTCGTACTGCAGCGGGTCGGGCAGCGTGGGGGCGCCGGAGCGGGTCGCGCGCTCGACGACCACGAGCGCGTCGGGCGCCAGTCGCGGCGCGAGCATTTCCAGCACGCGAGCGAGTTCGGTGTCGGCGAGGTCGTACGGCGGATCGATGAAGACGAGATCAAACGTGCGGGCGGTGGCCCGCAGGTACGCCTCGACGGAGCTGCGGTGCACTCGGATCGGCGTGCCCGGGAGCACCTTCGCGACGGTGCGAGCGTTGCGGTCGGCGACGGCCGCGGCGCGCGGCGCCTTCTCGACGAGATCGACGGATGCCGCGCCCCGGCTGGCTGCCTCGAGCCCGAGGGCGCCCGAACCGGCGAAAAGATCCAGCACGGCGGCTCCGTCGACGATGTCGGCCGCGTCGAGAGCGCCGAAGAGCGATTCACGCACGCGGTCGCTGGTCGGGCGCGTCCCGGCATCCGGGACACCGAGCGTGAGCGAACCGGCGGCTCCGGAGATGATGCGCGTCACGTGTTCACCCTAACCCTGGTCTGACGGACCCGCCGCGCCCGTCTCGTCGCGGAGCCGGGGCTCGGTGCGGCGCTCTGGTCGAAAGCCCGCCTTGTCGGCGTAGAAGGCACGGATCGCGTCCATGTCGCGGGCCACGTCCCCCGTGAGAGCGAGGGTCGGCCCGAGCCCGGCCGTCATCGTCGTACGGTCGACGTAGCCGAGCGTCAGCGGCATGCCGGTCTCGCGGGCGATGCGGTAGAAGCCGTTCTTCCAGAACGCGTTGCCCCCGCGGGTGCCGTCGGGAGTGACCACGAGGCCGAAGATCTCCCCGGCGCGAATGCGGGCGACGATGTCCTCGACCATGCGGCCTGCGTCGGCACGGTCGACGGGGATGCCGCCGAGAGCGTTCATGACGGGTCGTCGCCAGCCGCCACCGGCTGCACGACCAGAATACGCGGGCAACGGTGCGGCGGATCACGAGCCGACTCTACGGGTGTCTCCTGGATGATCCGTGCCTGTCCGATCGTCCGGGGACGGCTACGGCGTCGGTGGGCCTCAATAGACTCGGAGCATGCCCGCGATCACGCTCGACACCGCTCTTGTCGATGCGCTGGGAGCTGCGACCGCGAAGCTGTTCGATCGGGCATTCGGCATGAGCACGGTGGCCGATCTCCTGACGCACTACCCGCGGCGATACGCCCGACGCGGCGAGCTCACGCCGATCGACTCGCTGCCGCTGGGCGAGCAGGTCACGATCGTCGCGGAAGTGCGCTCGGTGTCGTCGCGACAGATGCGTCAACGGCGCGGTTCTCTTCTCGAGGTCGTGATCAGCGACGGCGCGGGAGCATTGACACTGACCTTCTTCAACCAGGCCTGGCGCGCCAATGATCTCCAGGTCGGTCGGCAGGGCATGTTCTCGGGCAAGGTCGGCCAGTTCCAGGGTCACCAGCAGCTGGCCCACCCCGATTACACCCTCTTCGACGACGTCGACGCGGCGCGGTTGAACGCCGAGGCGCAGCAGCACACGCCGATTCCGATCTACCCGGCGACGAGCACCGTGGCGACGTGGCAGGTGCAGAAGGCCGTCGCGACCGTGCTGGCCGCGCTGGCGCCGGTCTCCGACCCGCTGCCCGACTCCCTGCGCGCCGATGAGGGTCTGCTCGATGCGACCACGGCTCTGCGGCGGATCCACGCGCCTGAGAGCTTCGAGCAGATCGACGACGCGCGACGAACGCTCCGCATGCACGAGGCGTTCATCCTGCAGACCGCGCTCCTCCAGCAGCGCGAGACGGTGCGGGCCATGGCGGCGACCGCGCGCCCGGCGGGCGAGCTGCTCCACGTCTTCGATGCCCGCCTGCCGTTCACGCGCACCGCCGACCAGGACGCGGTCGGCACGCAGATCGCCGCTGATCTGGAGGGCCCCTGGCCGATGAACCGTCTGGTTCAGGGCGAGGTCGGTTCGGGCAAGACGCTGGTGGCGCTGCGCGCCATGCTGCAGGTCGCGCAATCCGGTGGTCAGTCGGCGCTGATCGCCCCCACCGAGGTCCTCGCGGCGCAGCACGTCCGTTCGATCGCCCGGATGCTGGGACCACAGCTCGCGCCGGAGCTGATGCCCACGCTGCTGACCGGGCAGTTGCCCGCCGCCGAGCGGCGGAAGGCGGCACTGCGGGTCGCGTCGGGACAGGCGCGGATCGTGGTGGGCACACACGCCCTGCTGAGCGCGTCGACGACGTTCGCCGACCTCGGTCTCGTCGTCGTCGATGAGCAGCACCGCTTCGGAGTCGAGCAGCGCGAGACGTTGCGCGCGAAGGGAACCGCGCCGCACGTCCTGGTGCTCACGGCGACGCCCATTCCGCGCACGGTCGCGATGACCGTCTTCGGAGACCTGGATGTTTCCACCATTCGGACCATGCCGACCGGGAGGGCAGGGATCACGACGCACGTGGCGCCGCTCGCAGAGAAGCCCGGGTGGTTCGCACGCGTGTGGGAGCGCGCCGCAGAAGAGGTCGCCGCTGGGCACCAGGTCTTCGTCGTCTGCGCCGCCATCGATGCCGAAGCGCTCGGCACCCCGGCAAAGGATGCCGCGGACGACCTGCCGGTCGATGTGGGCGCCGTCGAGGGCGAACAGCCTCGAACCCGATGGGGAGTCGTCCAGGTCGCTCAGATGCTCGCCGGCATCCCCTCGTTCGACGGCCTGCGGGTCGAGATCCTGCACGGCAAGATGCCCGGGGAGCAGAAAGACGCGGTCATGCAGGCCTTCGCGGCCGGGCAGATCGACGTGCTCGTGGCCACCACGGTGGTGGAGGTCGGCGTCGACGTTCCCAACGCCTCCACGATGATCATCATGGAGGCCGATCGGTTCGGCGTCTCGCAGCTGCACCAGCTTCGCGGGCGGGTGGGTCGCGGTGCGGTCGCCGGCTTGTGTCTTCTCGTCACGGAGGCGCCGGAAGGGACGCCGGCCCGGTCTCGCGTGGAGGCGGTCGCGTCCACGACGGACGGCTTCCTGCTCGCCGAGATCGACCTCGAACTGCGCGGAGAGGGCGACGTGCTCGGAGATGCCCAGTCGGGGGCGCGCACCTCTCTGCGGCTTCTTCGGGTCGTCCAGGATGCCGATCTGATCGCGCGAGCCCGTGCGGCGGCGGCAGACGTGCTCTCCCGCGACCCGATGCTCGAAGACCACCCCGGCCTCGTCGCAGCGATCGAGCGGCGCATCGGGCAACAGGAACGGGCGGCCCTGTCCAAGAGCTGATGGGGCTCGAAAGTGACGCCGCTAGGCTGGCGGCATGAACAACCGCATCGCGGTGGTCCCCGGTTCGTTCGATCCGCCGACCCTCGGACATCTCGACGTCATCCGCCGCGCCGCGGCCCTGTACGACGAGCTGCACGTGCTCGTCGTACACAACCCGGGCAAAGAGGCCATGCTGCCGATCGCACAGCGGCTGAGTCTGCTCGAGCAGTCGATCGGGGAGGAAGGCGTGGAAGGCAATGTCGTCGTCGCCTCCTGGAGCGTCGGGCTTCTGGTCGACTATGCCCAGGACGTCGACGCCGGCGTGCTCGTCAAGGGCATCCGGTCCCAGATCGACGTCGCCTACGAGACGCCGATGGCGATCGTCAACCGGCACCTGGCCGAGATCGAGACGGTGTTCCTGCTGCCCGACCCCGCGCACGCACTGGTGTCGAGTTCTCTCGTGCGACAAGTGGCCGCTTTGGGCGGCGATGTCTCGCCGTTCGTACCGGGACCGGTCGCCCGCTTCCTCGATACAGGGGGACGGGCGGGCTGACCGCCGTCGATGCCCGCGGGACGGCTAGCATTGCGTGGTGGTCAGAAAGCATGTGAGCGGTCCGTTCGTGTTCCCGGTGCGCGATATCTCGCATCGTGCGGGGGAGATGC
>NZ_MKRU01000057.1:0-108435 GCF_001897985.1 Microbacterium sp. 69-7
TGATGGACACGCGCGATGGTCGAGTCGTTCGAGACGACCCAGTCGATCTTCCCGGCAGCGTCGGCCTGCTTCTGCACCTCGGCGAGCAGCTTCTCCCAGGTGCCGTCCTCGGCCCACCGGTTGAACCGCTTGTAGATCGAGTTCCACTTCCCGAACCGCTCCGGCACGTCCCGCCACGGCGCCCCGGTGCGGTACTTCCACGCCATGCCCTCCACCGCAAGGCGGTGATCCGCCCACGGCCGAGACCTTCCCGTCGGCACCGGCATCAGCGGCTCCATCACAGCCCACACCTCGTCAGAGACCTCGTGTCGCGTCACCGTTCAAGACTCGCCCACCGGAACCCGAAACCACTTGATCAACACGGCCTAGGCCGTGTTGATCAAGAGGCTGACGCCGAGCGCGGCCATGAGTCCCATCCGTCGGGAAGGGCGCGGAGGATGGGTTTGGCGTCTTTGAGGCGCTGGGCAGGAAGATCTTGGGAGCGGGACCTTCCGGAGCTCGCGCCGTCGGGATAGGTGAAGGCGTAGTCGACCCAGGGGCGAAGTCCGCGTTCAATCGTCTCTCGGTAGTTGCCGCTGACGGTCGCCAATACTTGCTGCTCAAGTTCATCGGCTTCGGCCTGCCAGCTCGAGTCGCATGCGTCGCAACCGCAGATTGGGTAGTGGAAGTCGTGCAATAGGCCCGCGTGCATGTAGATCCCCGGGTAGGCGGTGAAGACCATCGTCAAGGACGCGCACTTCGGATCATTGGGCCGTATCCGCACGGCGCGCACTACATCATGAAATGCGGGACGCAACAGATCGGCCGCCGCCTCAACACCTTCATCGACTTCGACGTCGTACGTCTCTCGGAGGTGCGCGATTAGGGCATCGGCGACAACGTGGATCGGTGCGAACCGCTCGGGATGTGTGTCGACCGAGTATGTGTCCTCCGGAGGCGACCCGTGCCACCGATTCCCATAGTTGACCACGGCGCCGTCAGCATCGCGGAACACCGGCGCGTCGATCAAGGGGCGGACGTAGGAACTCATTCCGTCATCCTGCCTCATCCTTGCGGTCCGTCCGGCCCGTGCTCAGACCGGACGGGACAGGTCCGTCTTGATCCAGATCAGCGTGGCGGCGAGGCTGACGGCGGCTCGGTAGCTGCGGAGGAGCTTGTCGGAGCGCATCGCGATGCCGCGCCACTGCTTGAGCCGGTTGAAGCAGCGCTCGACGACGTTGCGGCCCTTGTAGCGTTCCTTCTGCTGTTCGCCGAAGTCGATCGGCCGGCCCGGCTTCTTGCGGCGGTGCGCGACCTGGTCATCACGCTCCGGGATGGTCGCCGCGATACCGCGGTCGCGGAGCCAAGCACGGTTCGCCTTCGACGGGTACCCCTTGTCGGCGAGCACCCGGTCCGGGCGGGTCCGTGGCCTGCCCTTCCCGTCGCGGGGGACGCGGATGTCCTCGAGTACTGCGGTCATCATCGTGGTGTCGTTGATGTTCCCGCCGGTGATCATCATCCCCAGCGGCCGACCGCGACCGTCGCAGACCAGGTGCAGCTTGGTCGTCAGCCCGCCACGGGAGCGTCCGATCCCGTGATCAGGCGGCTCGAACCACGGATTCTTGTGATTCGGCAGAGCCCCCTGTGTCCCGCTTCAGGGTCGCGCCGTGCTGATGCACACGAGCGATCGTGGAGTCGATCGAGACGACCCAGTCGATCTTCCCGGCAGCGTCGGCCCGCTTCTGCACCTCGGCCAGCAGCTTCTCCCAGGTGCCGTCCACGGCCCAACGGTTGAACCGCTTGTAGATCGAGTTCCACTTCCCGAACCGGTCCGGCACATCCCGCCACGGAGCCCCGGTGCGGTACTTCCACGCCATCCCCTCGACAGCCAACCGATGATCCGCCCACGGCCTCGACCTCCCGGACGCCGTCGGCATCAACGGCTCCATCACGGCCCACACCTCGTCAGAGATCTCCTGTCGCGTCACCGTTCAAGACTCACCCAGCCGGGAGCGAAACCTCTTGATCAACACGGCCTAGGCGTGGAGTCGCATCAGGCGCTGGATTGGGACAAGGGTATCCGCGTGTTCTCAAAGGGGCGCATCTACCCGGACGGACGGGTGGCGCTCTACAAGCCGGCGGAGATACTGGCGAACGTGAAGAAGCCGAGGACGGTCTGGCATCAGGGTGAGCGCGTCGATCTGGGGCGGGTCGAGCGGGTGATCGATGCCCGCTACCTCAGTCTGCTGGAGCGCGAGCGGCTGAAGGATTTGCAGCAGGGCGGCTTGTCGATCCGGCAGATCGCCGCCTTGATGGGTCGTGCCCCGTCGACGATCAGCCGTGAGCTGCGACGCAACACGGTCAGTCGCCACGGCTACCTGCCTCACTCTGCGCACCGAGCGTCAGTGAAGCGGCGCGAGCGACCCCGGCGGGCGAAGCTCAGCCTCGAGGGGCCGCTTCGGGACTATGTGACGGCGAAGCTCGCGAAGCGGTGGTCGCCGGAGCAGATCAGCTGCCGGCTTCGGCGAGACTTTCCGCATGACCTCGGGATGCGTGTGAGCAGCGAGACGATCTACCAGGCCGTCTACGTCCACGCGCGCGGCGAACTCAGGCGCGAGCTCGCCCGGTCGCTGCGCCGGGGTCGCGGCGCGAGGAAACCACACCGCGACCCGCAGTCCCGCACCGGTCGCTTCGTCGATCCGATCACCCCGCTGGCGGAACGCCCTGCCGAGGTCGAAGACCGCATCGTGCCCGGGCACTGGGAGGGCGACCTGATCGTCGGCGGAAGGCAACGCTCCGCGGTCGCCACTCTGGTCGAGCGCACTACTCGCTACACGATCCTCGGCCATCTGCCCGTTGAACGCACTGCGGAAGCAGTTCGCGACAGCCTGGTCGTGGCCTTCGCTGATCTGCCCGCTGACCTGCGGCGGACTCTGACCTGGGATCAGGGCGCCGAGATGAGCGAGCATCGCTCCTTCGCCGCGGCGACGAACATGCAGGTCTACTTTTGCGACCCTGCATCGCCCTGGCAGCGCGGCACGAACGAGAACACGAATGGGCTGCTGCGCCAGTACTTGCCCAAGGGCAGCGACCTCAGCGCCCACGGCCCCTCCGACCTTGCCGCGATGGCCGCCGAGCTCAACGGCCGTCCCCGGAAAGCCCTCGATTGGGACACCCCGGCCGAACGCTTCGCTGCTTTAGTGGACAGCGCATAGATCAGACCGTTGCGACGATCGCTGGAATCCAAGTCGTCGGGTGCTCCGAGATGTCCCAGAGCCACACCTTGTTCGGCCCGTTGGCGACGAACTCGTGCCGGACCACGCCGTGCTCGTCGACGACCGCGAGGAGATCGTCGTGCGGCGCCGGCCCGGTACTGCCGGGCTTGCTGCGCTTGCGATGGTGCGATGCGTGAATCCCGGCGATCCGGCAGAGTCGGTGCACCCGGTTCTCGCTCGCGATGATGCCGTGCTCGGTGTCGAGCTCGTCGGTGAGGAACCTGTACCCGAGGGTGAGGTCATCCGCATGCAGGTCGTAGAGCACGTCAATGAGGTGCGCGTCGTCCCAGTCCCGCTGAGAGACCGGGTCCTTGAGCCACTGGTAGTACCCCTGCCTGGACAGACCCAGGACCCGCAACGCCACCGCGACCGGCACCCGCACGGGAGCGCCGGCCGCAGCCATCTCGTGGACGAGCGGGAAGACTATTTTCCCGGCAGGTTCGCCTGCGACAGATACGCCGCGGCCCGCCGCAGCACCTCGTTCTCCTGCTCCAGCAACCGGATCCGCTTGTTCGCCTCACGCAACTGCTTGCGCTCATCGTCGGTCAGCCCGGACCGTTTGCCGTCCTCCACGTCGGCCTGCTTCAACCAGTTGCTCAGCGAGCCTTCGGAGATACCGAAGTCCTTCGCGATCTGCGCCAACGGCGCTTGACCCTTCCGGGCCACAGCCACGACATCATCGCGGAACTCTCGGGGATAGGGCTTTGCCACAGGAACATCCTTCCAGCGAGGACGAATCCTCACAGTTCAGATGTCAACCAAACTCGGGGCAGACCCCCTCGGTCCACTCATCGGGGGAGTCGGGTTCGCCACGGTTTTCCTTTCGTCTCTGCTCGGCTTCGCCCCGTGGAGCCTGTTTTGGCTCGTCGTCGCCGCGTCCGCGGGCCTCGGGTTCCTCAACTCCGCTCTCGCCGTCCTCCTCGAAGAATCGGCGTACCACCGGTTCTCAAGGACTCGAGACGTCCTCAACCTGCTTGCTGCCGGCGCCATCGAACCCGTCTGGTTCCACGCCGCCCACGCGTGGTGGCGCACCATCGGCCTCGTCCGCGCCGTCACCCGGCGGAAAGCAGAATGGGGAACGCAACAAAGAGCCGGTTTCACACCGACGCGATCCCGCTAATGTCTCAACCGATGCAAGGAACTATCTGGGTAGCGTCACATCTCGTCGTCGTCGTCGGCTGCCTTTCACTTCGCCGAACGCGCCGGCATCGACGCGAACGTTCTGCGCGACGTGCTCGACGCCGGACCCATGGCGTCGGTCGTATCGCGGGGTAAGGCTCAGAAGCTTACCGACGACGACCTGGCGGCGCAGGCGGCGATCGCCGACGTGCTCAAGAACGCGCGGCTCGCCGAGACGGCGGCAGACGCGGCCGGCTCCGCCCACCCGCTGATCACGGCCAGTCGCGAGCTCTACGAGAGCGCGGTCGCCGACGGCAGGGGAGAGCTCGACATGATCGGCGTCATCGCCGTTCTCCAGGCGCGTGCCGATGCGCGAGCGCCCGGGCCCTGGACTCTCGAGCTCACCCCGTTCGACGACTCCGACGCTGACCGCCTCAGACAGGGCCAGCGCCAGGAGCTCGACGCGCGCTACGGTTCCGGCGATCACGAACCGGGTGCGGCGCCGTCGGTCCGTGGTTCCGGGGTCGCCAGCGCGGTGCTTCGCAAGTTGGAGGAGCACGCTCGTCCCCTCGGTGCCCGACGTCTCGTGCTGGAGACCGGTACGGCTCAGCCCGACGCGATCCGCTTCTACCAGCGCGAGGGATACGCGCCTATCCCGCTGTTCGGTTCGTATGCCGGGTCGGACGTGTTGGTCCGCTTCGGCCGCGACCTCCTCGTCCCGCGCTGACCGATCCGCACGCTCGGGCGCGGAAGCCTGGTCAGATCGACAGCCGTTCCAGCGGATTTTCCGCGAGCTTTTCGATGACGCCGCCGTCGACGAGGCGTCGTGCCGCGGTGTCGGGCTTGCGTGCCGCCTGGTCGAGCACGCAGGCGCCGAACTCCGCGGCGAGCGCTCCCCGGGGATAGACCGCGAGCACCTCACGGCGAAACGCTTCGGGAAGCGCCTCCGGCCGGGCACCCGAGATATCGAGACCGGTCGCGACCTCCAAGAGGTATCCCTCGGCATCCATCGCCGGATCGACCCGCGGCCAGTTGTGCCGCACGATCACATCGAGCGCGCGGGCGCGACGCTCCACCGGCCACCCCGCCCCGGCCGTGAGCGCGACAGCGACGTGACCCCCGGCGTGCTCGTACGAGACGGTGTGGTTGTCGAACGCGGTGACGGTGCCGATGTCGTGGAGCACGGCGGCGACGTAGAGGAGCTCGTGGTCCACCTCACCGATGCCGTCGATGCGCGCGAACGCTTCGGCCCACAGCCAGGAGCGCAGGGCGTGGGCCGTGATCGCGGGCGACTGGTACTGGCGGGCGAGTTCGAGCGCTCCGCGCGCAGCCAGGGTGTCGGGTGCGTGGAAGTCGGTGAGGTGCATGGATCCAGTCTCGCGACGGACGCGCCCACAGAGGATGCCGGGGCCGGTCGAGCCTCGACGTATTCCTGCCAGACAAGGCGGCCAGAACTCACAGCCGGCGCCCAGCCTCACGGGACCAAATCGGGCGCATCCTCTGTTGGAACGAGTGATGCCGCAGCCAGCGGCATCGCAGAGGAGGCACCATGTCGAAGGACTACCACAAGTCGCCCGAGGCGCTCAGCCGCCTCACGGAACAGCAGTACGCCGTGACACAGGACGAGGGCACCGAGCCTCCGTTCCGAAACGCGTACTGGAACCTGCACGACGACGGCATCTACGTTGATGTCGTTTCGGGGCAGCCGTTGTTCTCGTCGAACGACAAGTTCGACAGCGGCACGGGATGGCCGAGCTTCACCCGCCCGATCGATCCGGATGCCGTGGTCACGACCACCGATCGGACGCTCTGGATGACGCGCACCGAGGTGCGCTCCTCCGGCGCGGACAGCCACCTCGGTCACGTCTTCGACGACGGCCCGCGCGCCGAGGGCGGACTGCGCTACTGCATGAACTCGGCGTCGCTGCGCTTCGTGCCCGTCGATGAGCTCGCAGACCAGGGTTACGGTGAGTATCTCGGCCTTTTCCCCACCCCCGACAGCCCCACTTCCGAGGAGGATGCAGCATGACCAGCGGACCCAGCGACACCGGAGCGATCACCCAGCCGGCCGGCACCGAGACCGCGATTCTCGCGGGCGGCTGCTTCTGGGGAATGGAGGATCTGATCCGTCGCCAGCCCGGAGTGATCAGCACCCGCGTGGGGTACACGGGGGGTCAGAACGACCACGCGACCTACCGCAATCACCCCGGTCACGCCGAGGCGGTCGAGATCGTGTTCGACCCGAGCGCGACCACCTACCGTGACATCCTGGCGTTCTTCTTCCAGATCCACGACCCGTCGACGCTGAACCGCCAGGGCAACGACATCGGTACGAGCTACCGTTCGGCCATCTTCCCCGTCACGCCCGAGCAGGAGCGCGTCGCTCGTGACACCATCGCCGACGTCGACGCCTCCGGCCTGTGGCCGGCTCCCGCCGTCACCACGATCGAGCCCCTTGGATCGTTCTGGGAGGCGGAGCCCGAGCATCAGGACTACCTGCTGCGCTATCCGAACGGCTACACCTGCCACTTCCCGCGAGCGGGCTGGGTGCTGCCGTCCCGCGCTGACGCCTGATCGACGGTCCGTGCGCCTCGAAGCTGTGAGCCGCACATCTTCGGGGCGTACCGTCAGGCCATGAGTACACCGAGCACGACCACGACCTCGTCCGCCAGCGCCCCCCTCGGCCTCGGATCGGTGCTGGTCGGCTCTCTGCCGTCCGCGCTGATGACTGCCGACGCCCCCGCCCGCTACACCGTCGAGGCGGTGTTCACTCGGCGCCCGCAGCGTGAGGAGATCGCCGAGATCCTCGGCGATGAGACGCGGGAGACCCTCGTCCGTGAGGGGTATCCCACGGTCGAGCTCACGGTCTCCGACCGTCGGCTGGAGATCGCGAACACCACTCTCGAAGAGCTCCGCGACGGCCTGGGCAGCGTGCTCGCCGAACGTCTCGCCGCCATCAGTGACCACGCGCACGAGCGTCGCGATGCGGCCGCGCGGCGCGACGAGAAGACGGCGGAGAGCGAGCGCGAGCGAGCCGCGGCCGTCGTCGCCCTCGCCGCCTCGGTCAGCTTCGGGGCCGGCGCGAACGTTGCCGGATGATGCCGAAGACGATCGTGCCGATGAACAGCACGATGCCGATGATGGCGAGCCACAGCAGGCCCGGGAAGGCGAAGCCGACGATGGACAGTACTGCCCAGGCGACGAGCAGGATGATGAGTACGGTCCACATGGTCCCGACCCTACGCGCCTTTCCCGCCCGGCGGGCCGGATCGTGCGGACCGGCGCCCGAGAGGCGCGGTCAGCACTCCCACAGGCCGCTGTGAGATGGTGGGGACATGCTCCACTGCGGTGATGGCATACCGACCTGAAGGGACGGTGCCATGCCTGCCTGGTGGGAAGAGATGTTGCACATCGTGACCGGTCGTGTCAGCCGACACGACGATCTGCCCGATCTGCGGGGGCTCGCGACGCGTCGGGTCGCGCTCGAGAAGACGCATTTCCTGGTCAACGACCGCGAGCGGCGCGGTGATGAGCGGCGCACCTACGTCATGCGCCACGTCGCTCCGACCCGGCACGACGTCGCTTCGGTCGCCGTCTCCTCCAACGGGCGAGGTGTCGGCTCACTGCCGCACGAGGTCGCCGTCTCGGTCGCACCGATCCTGCACCGCCTCGGAGGCGCCGCTCTCATCAACGGCGTCGGGTCCCGACCGGGAAGCCTCCGGCTGTGGGTGGATCTGCCGACTTCGACGGCGCTCGCCGACTTCGCCGTGCACCGCGACGGGAAACGTCGCGCGCACGACTCATGACGCGTCGCACCCGGCTCTGACGCTGCCGCGGAGCACAATGTCCTCATGGCCGACCCGATCTGGAAGAACGACCCCGACGAGCACGACTTCCCCGCGGCGGAGGACTATCTCCGCCTGATCGCCGCCCCTGAGCGCGCAGGTTCTCTCATCGCCGCTCTGCGGACAAGGGCGACGGTGACGAAGAAGGCGAAGGACATCCTCCGTGCGGCGGGTCTGCCGATTCTCCCCACGGACAACCCGCACGTCGCCGACGATCTCCGCAAGGTCCGTGCGGGAAAGCCGTTGTCGCCCGTGCTTATCGTGCACGGGGACCTCACGCGCGGTCTTCCCGCACAGATCGCCGACGGCTATCACCGGGTTTGCGCGAGTTGGTATCTCGACGAGAACACCGAGATCCCGTGCCGCATCGTCGGCCCCGACGCCGCGGCGTGAGCGCATGACCCTGGAGACGCTCGCGCTCGTCGGCGCGGTCGCGTTGCTCGGCCCCCTCCTGTCAGCGGGCACGCGATGGCGCGTGCCGGTCGTGATCGGCGAGCTCGTCGCCGGCATGATCATCGGTGCGTCGGGCCTGCATCTGGTCGACACCACCGACGCCACGTTCAGCTTTCTGGCAACGCTCGGATTCGGTCTCACGATGTTCGTCGCGGGGACGCATGTGCCTCTGCGTGACGCCCGTCTGCGGCCCGCCCTCGGCCGCGGCGCGCTGCACGCGATCGTCGTCGGCATCGCTGCGGCCTGTGCGGGGTGGGCCCTCGCCGCTGTCTTCGACACGGGCCACGCTGCCATCTACGCCGTCGTGATGGCCTCCTCCTCCGCCGCGCTCGTGCTGCCGGCCGTGCAGCAGACGCGCCTGGGCGGTGCGCAGCTCCTGCCCACGATCGCGCAGGTCGCGATCGCCGACACCGCCTGCATCGTCGCGTTGCCGCTGGCGATGGATCCCGAGCGCGCACCGGTCGCCGCCGTCGGTGCGCTCGGGATCGCGGCCGTCGCTTCGCTGCTCGCCCTCGCCCTGAGGTGGGCGGATCGTGGCGACCGGTGGAAGCGTCTGCGCGAGACGAGCAAAGCGCATGAGCTTGCGATCGAGTTGCGCGTCAGCCTGATCCTCGTCTGCAGCCTCGGCGCGCTCGCGACGGTGTCGCACGTTTCCGTGCTGCTGGCCGGGTTCGCCGGGGGCCTGGCTGTTGCCAGCGCCGGCGAGCCGCGGCGGCTCGCGCGCCAGCTGTTCGCGGTGACGGAGGGGTTCCTGTCGCCGCTCTACTTCGTGTGGCTGGGATCGTCGCTCTCGCTGGGCAGTCTCCTGGCGTCGCCGTCGTACCTCCTGCTCGGACTGCTGCTCGGCGTCGGTGCACTGATCGCGCACCTCGTCGGCGCGCTGATGCACCAGCATCCACTGTGGGCCGTCATCGCGGCGGCGCAACTCGGCGTTCCCATCGCCGCAGCGACGATCGGCGCCGAGACGGGCGCGCTCGCCGCGGGGGAGCAGGCTGCGCTCGTGCTCGGCGCGATCATCACCATTGGAGCCCTCGCGGCCGCCGCCGCGGTCGCGTCGGGCCGCGCGTCGTTCTCGCCGACGGGAACGCAGGCAGCGGGCGCCGCGCCCGGGTCGGTGACGCGCTCGGGGCGCCCGCCGACCTGATCGGCTGGTTCAACCTGCGTTGCGGACCTCGTCCAGCGCGGCATCCAGCGTCGCAAGGATGGCCGCGCACCGCTCCACATCCTCGCGGGTGCCGGCCAGCTCGAACTCGAACAGGACGGGGCGCCCCGACGTCTGTGACAGCTGCCGCGCGGCGGCCTGATAGTAGTCGCCGAAGTTGCGGTTGCCCGATCCGATGATCCCGACCATTCGTCGTCGCGTCATGGGCGAGCGCAGGAACGCCCGCACGCCGGCCGGCAGGGTGACCTCGTCGGCGTTGCCGGCCTTGTACGACGGCGTGAGCAGGACCCAGGGGCCGCTCGGCTCGCCGCGCCTCACGTCGGAGCGGGCGAGATTGAGCACCCGCCGACCGTCGATCCGCGCGAGAGCCTCCGCGAACCGGCCGGTGAGGTTCGACGAGGAGGAGTAGTAGTACACGGGGATCTTCCGCATGTCGACAGTCTCATCGGATGCCGCCGCGTCCGCTCGCCGCATCGGCGTGACAAACCCTCGGCGGCGGCCGCATCCACGTCGCTTGTGTGGTCAGACCACATATGTCATACTGATCTCAGACAGGCCCGAGAGCCCTCGGACCCGGAAAGCGATGACGCGGACACCGTGTCCGCGCCGGGTAGGAGAACCCACAATGTCCACCTCGATCGATGCTCTGGTCGAAGGCGCACAAGCCGCGCTCGCAGAGTACGCATCCTTCACGCAGGAACAGGTCGACCACATCGTCCGCAAGGCGAGCGTCGCGGCCCTGCACTTCCACGGCGAACTCGCGCTCATGGCGGTCGAAGAGACCGGCCGCGGCCTGTTCGAAGACAAGGCCGTGAAGAACATGTTCGCGTGCGAGCACGTGACGAACTCGATCATCAACCAGAAGACGGTCGGCGTCATCTCGCACGACGAGATCACCGGCATCACCGAGATCGCCGACCCGGTCGGCGTCATCTGCGCCCTGACCCCCGTCACCAACCCGACCTCGACCGCCATCTTCAAGTCGCTCATCGCGCTGAAGACCCGCAACCCCATCGTCTTCGGTTTCCACCCCGCCGCCCAGAAGTGCTCCGTGGCCGCGGCGAAGATCGTCCGCGATGCGGCGATCGCCGCCGGCGCCCCCGAAAACTGCATCCAGTGGATCGAGGAGCCCTCGATGGAGGCATCCGGCGAGCTGATGAACCACCCGGGCGTGGCCCTCATCCTCGCCACCGGTGGCAACGCGATGGTCCGGGCCGCCTACTCCTGTGGCAAGCCCGCCCTCGGCGTCGGCGCCGGCAATGTGCCCGCCTTCATCGAGCGCACCGCGAAGGTCGGACGCGCCGTCAACGACATCGTGCTGTCGAAGTCGTTCGACATGGGCATGGTGTGTGCGAGCGAGCAGGCCGTCATCCTCGACGAGCCGATCGCCGCCGAGGCGCTCGCCGAGTTCGCGCGACTGCACGCCTACATGGCCACCGCGGACGAGAAGCGGATGCTCGAGGAATTCATCTTCGGCGTCACTGCCGACAGCGAGAACTGTGCCGGCGCCAAGCTGAACCCGACCGTCGTCGGCCAGTCGCCGCAGTGGATCGCGGAGCACGCGGGCTTCACCGTTCCGGAGAACACGTCGATCATCCTCGCCGAGGTCGGCAGCGTCGGCCCGCAGGAGCCTCTCACGCGCGAGAAGCTCGCGCCGGTGCTCGCCGTGCTGCGCGCCCAGACGCCGGCGGAGGGCATCGACCTCGCGCGCCAGATGGTCGACTTCGACGGTCTCGGCCACTCGGGTGCGATCCACTCCAACGACCAGGACGTCATCGCTCAGTTCGGCGCGGTCGTCAAGGCCGTCCGCATCATCGAGAACAGCCCGTCGGCGCTCGGTGGCATCGGTGACATCTACAACGCCTTCATGCCGTCACTGACCCTCGGCTGCGGCTCCTACGGTCACAACTCGGTCTCCAACAACGTCTCGGCGGTGAATCTCTTGAACGTCAAGCGCATCGGGCGTCGCAACAACAACCTTCAGTGGTTCAAGATCCCCGCGAAGACGTACTTCGAGCCGAACGCGATCCGCTACCTCGGCGACATGCGCGGTCTCGAGCGCGTCACGATCGTTACCGACGAGACCATGACCAAGCTCGGCTACGTCGACCGCATCATGGATGTGCTGAACCGCCGCGAGAACCGTGTGCAGGTGCAGCTGATCAACACGGTCAAGCCGGAGCCCAAGGTCTCTGAGGTCCGTGCCGGCGCCGACTTGATGCGTCAGTTCCAGCCCGACACGATCATCGCCCTCGGCGGCGGATCGCCCATGGATGCCTCCAAGGTGATGTGGCTGCTCTACGAGAACCCCGAGATCGAGTTCTCCGACATGTGCGAGAAGTTCTTCGACGTGCGCAAGCGCGCATTCAAGTTCCCGGAGCTCGGCAAGAAGGCGAAGCTGGTCTGCATTCCGACCACGTCGGGCACCGGCAGCGAGATGACCCCGTTCGCCGTCATCACCGACGACGAAACGGGCATGAAGTACCCGCTCGCCGACTACGCCCTGACCCCGTCGGTGGCGATCATCGACCCCGTGCTCACCAAGGTGCTGCCCGGCTTCCTCGTCGCCGACGCCGGCTTCGACGCCCTGACCCACGCCACCGAGGCGTTCGTCTCCGTCTACGCCAACGACTACACCGACGGCCTGTGCCTGCACGCGATCAAGCTCATCTTCGAGAACATCGAGCGCAGCACGAAGGCCCAGCCGAACTCGACGGATGCCGAGGACATCAAGGCCCGCGAGAAGATGCACAACGCGGCATCCATCTCGGGCATGGCCTTCGGAAACGCGTTCCTCGGGATCGTCCACGCCATGGCGCACGTGACCGGCGCGACCTATCACCTGGTGCACGGCCGCACGAACGCGGTCTACCTGCCCCACGTGATCCGCTACAACGGCACCGTCCCGACCAAGCTGACCAGCTGGCCGAAGTACGAGCGCTACATCGCGCCCGAGCGGTTCCAGGAGATCGCCAAGCACCTGGGCCTTCCGGCAGCCACCCCGGAGGAGGGCGTGGAAAGCTACGCCCGCGCCGTCGAGGAGCTGCGCGACCGGGTCGGCATCGAGCGGTCGTTCCAGCAGCAGGGCGTCGACGAGACCACCTTCATCTCGGGCCTGCAGGAGCTCGCCCTGGCCGCGTACCGCGACCAGTGCGCTCCGGCGAACCCGCGGATGCCGATGATCGAGGACATGAAGACCCTCATGGAGGCGGCCTACTACGGCACCTCCTTCGAGGAGGTCCGCGCGGCCCGCAAGGTCGCCCACGCCGAGAGCGAGGCCGTGACGGGAACCGTGCGCACGGCGCCCGCCAAGGCGACGGCCAAGAAGGCCAAGGCCAGCGCCTGACCGACGCTGCGGAACGAAGGGGGCCGGGGGAGCATACCCGGCCCCCTTCTCCGTGCCCGCCGGGCGTCCTCGAGGCTGTGCACACCGTCGACGGCGGCGCACGAGGTCGCTACGATGACCGCGTGCGCTTCGAGTTCGACGGGGAGATCTTTCGCTGGGACGCCCGGCGCGAGGACTGGTACTTCGTCGAGCTGCCGGGCGAGCTCAGTGCCGACATCCGCGACCTCCCGCGGCCGCCGCGCGGATTCGGCGCCGTCCGCGTCGCGGTCGTCATCGGCGGCTCGCAGTGGCGCACGTCCGTCTTCCCCGACGCGCACCGCGCACGCTACGTGTTGCCGTTGAAGCGATCGGTTCGCGAGGCCGAGGGCATCGGTTCCGCGGGCACCGTACGGGTGGCGCTGGAGGTTCTCGATGGCTGATCCGGCCACGATCCTCGCCGCGTCGGCTTACCTCGTCGCCGCCGTGGCCGGCGTGGTCCTCACCGTCGTCGACGTGCGCACGCACCGCCTGCCGAACAGGATCGTTCTTCCTGCGTTGATCGTGACGATCGCGCTTCTCGCGGCGTCCTGTGCGTTCGGCGGCCCATGGGCCGCGCTGGTGCGCGCGCTCGGTGCCGGCGCCGCGCTGTTCGTCTTCTTCGTGCTGCTGCGCGTGGCGGGGCGCGGGGCGATCGGCGGCGGCGACGTCAAGCTGGCCGCGCTCGTCGGCGTGCTTCTCGGCTGGGTCGGATGGTCTGCCGTGCTCCTCGGGGTCGTCGCCGCTTTCCTCGCTGCGGGCGTCGTCGCCATCGTCCTGCTGGCCGCGCGACGGGCGACCAGGTCGACCCGCATCCCCTTCGGGCCGTTCCTCGTCATCGGGACGTGGATCGGAGTGCTCGCCGACCTCGTGTGACGCACGGCGGCCCCTGTCAAGGCCCTGTGCGTCGTGCGTGAGGTGTATATCCTGGGCGGCATGGATCTGTCCCGCATCATCGCGCGCGCCCTGACGCTCACGCCGGTGCGAGCGTTCCTGCGCTACAGCGAACGGCGGGGGCCGATGCTCGCCGACAGCGTCACCTATCGCACGCTGTTCAGCCTCTTCGCGGCGGTCTTGCTCGGATTCTCGATCGCCGCCCTGTGGCTCTCCGGCGACGCGGATGCGTGGCGGGCGCTCGTGGCGGCCGTCGACCGGGCTGTGCCCGGCCTCGTCGGCGAGAACGGTCTCGTGAATGTCGACAAGATCTCGCTCCCGGTCGGCCTGTCGATCGCCGGCGCGCTCTCGCTCGTGGGTCTCGTCGGTGCCGCGATCGGTGCGATCGGGTCGCTGCGGACGGCGATGCGCATCGTGTGCGACAAACTCATCGACGACGTTCCCGTGTGGATCGTCCTGCTGCGCAACCTTGCGCTGGCCGTCGGCGTCGGCGCCGCGCTGCTGGCCTCCGCCGCCGTCACCATGATCGGCACCGCCGGACTCGACGTCGTCGCCCAGTGGCTGGGTCTGGCCCGCGAAGACCCGGCCATCGCGTGGGGCACCCGCTGGCTGGCCATTCTCGTCACCTTCGTCTTGGACGCCGTCGTCGTCGCGGTGCTGTTCCGGGTGCTGTCGGGGGTGCGGGCGTCGGCTACGGCGCTGTGGACGGGGGCCCTGATCGGCGCCGTCGGGCTCACGGTGCTGCAGCAGCTGTCGGGGCTCTTCGTCGGCGGAGCCACGTCGAACCCGCTGCTGGCCTCGTTCGCATCGCTCATCGCACTGCTGCTCTGGGTCAACCTGTCGGCGCAGGTGATCCTGATCTCCACGTCGTACATCTTCACCGTCGCGGAGGAGCAGGACGACCGCGTGCGTGCGCGCTACGGGTCTGCGACCTTCCTCCAGCGTCGGGTGCGGACGGCGGAGAACGCCGTCGCGCTCGCCACAGCCGAGCTCGAAGCGGCGCGCCGCGCCGAACGCGGCGAGCGCGAGCGCTCCGCCGCCTCGTCGCGGGCGGATGTAACGACCAGGTAAGGGCCTCGTGAAGATGACCCCCGTCGATGTGCATCCGGCGGGGGTGCACGTTAGCGTGTGATCTGTGTCAGAACCCGAAGCCGTAACCGCTCCTGCTCCCGCGCCCCACCCGCTGAGCGCGACCCACCCCCTGGCGCTCGCGCCCGTGACCGGGCCCGCCAGTTCCGTGGACGGATTCGTCCGACAGTTCCTGCGCAACCTCAACTACGAGCGGGGCGTCGCATTGTCGGCCTCCAGCCCGAACGACCGCTACTTCGCGTTCGCGATGACCGTGCGCGACTACCTCATGGCCCGGTGGCTCGAAGACCTCCGCCGACAGCGCGTCGTCCAGGCCAAGGGTGTCTGCTACCTCTCCGCCGAGTATCTGCTGGGCCGTCAACTGGACAACAACCTGCTCGCGAGCGGCCTCACCGAGATCGCAACCGAGGCGATGACCGCGTGCGGCATCGACATCGACGACCTGCGTGCACAGGAGGTCGAACCCGGGCTCGGCAACGGCGGCCTCGGGCGCCTCGCGGCCTGCTTCATCGATTCGCTCGCGACGATGGGCGTGCCCAACATCGGCTACGGCATCCGCTACGAGTACGGCATCTTCCGCCAGACGTTCGTCGACGGACAGCAGGTCGAGCAGCCCGACGCGTGGCTGACGCTCGGCTCGCCCTGGGAGTTCCCGCACCCCGAGGCGGCACGCCGCATCTCCTTCGGCGGCCACACCGAGACCTACGACGACGCCGGCGTCACCCGGTCGCGCTGGGTGCCGGGCTGGGACGTGCTCGCCGTCCCCTACAACTACATGGTGCCCGGCTACCTCAACGGGCGCGTCAACACGCTGCGGTTGTGGAGTGCCAAGGCGACCGACTCGTTCGACCTGCGCGTCTTCAACTCCGGCGACTACGAGGAGGCCGTGCGCGCCCAGACGTTCGCCGAGAACATCTCCAAGGTCCTCTACCCCGAGGACTCCACGCCGCAGGGCAAGGAACTGCGGTTGCAGCAGCAGTACTTCTTCGTCGCGGCATCCATCGGCGACTTCCTGGAGCACACCCTCCCGGCTGACTTCGACATCGACAAACTGCCCGACCGTGTCATCTTCCAGCTCAACGACACCCACCCGGTGATCGGCGTCCCCGAGCTCATGCGGGTGCTCGTGGACGAGAAGAAGCTCGAGTGGGATGCCGCCTGGGCGATCACACAGCAGTGTTTCGCATACACCTGCCACACGCTGCTGCCGGAGGCGCTGGAGGTCTGGTCGGTTGACCTCCTCGGGCGGCTTCTGCCGCGCCATCTGGAGATCATCTACCGCATCAACGAAGAGTTCCTCGAGGCGGTGCGCGAACGCTACGGCGATGACGAGATGCGCATCCGCAACATGTCGATCATCGGCGAGTTCCCCGAGCGCAGCGTCCGGATGGCGTACCTCGCCACGGTCGCCGGTGCGAAGGTGAACGGCGTCGCCGAACTGCACTCGCAGTTGCTGCGCGACAAGGTGCTGCCGGACTTCAACGACTTCTTCCCGGGCAAGTTCACGAACGTCACGAACGGCATCACTCCGCGCCGCTTCGTGCGCCTCGCCAACCCCGGGCTGTCCGAGCTGATCACGGAGGCGATCGGCACGGGGTGGCTCACCGACCTCGAGCGTCTGCGCGAACTCGAGGCGTACGCCGAAGATCCCCAGTTCCGTCAGGCGTTCGCCGAGGTCAAGGCCGCCAACAAGCGTCGCCTGGGCGATGCGCTGCGGGCGCGCGACGGTCTCGAGATCAGCGACGGCCACATGCTCGACGTCATGGTCAAGCGTCTGCACGAGTACAAGCGGCAGATGCTCAAGCTCCTTCACGTGGTCACGCAGTACGAGAGCATCGTGTCGGGGCGGGTCGCGGCATCCGACGTCCTGCCGCGCACCGTCATCTTCGGCGCGAAGGCCGCTCCGGGCTATGCCATGGCCAAGCGCATCATCCACCTCATCAACGCCGTCGGAGAGGTCGTCAACGCCGATCCGCGCGTCGAGGGGCGTCTGAAGGTGCTGTTCCCGCCGAACTACAACGTCACACTTGCCGAGCGCCTCATCCCGGCCGCCGACCTGTCGGAGCAGATCTCGCTCGCCGGTAAGGAGGCCTCCGGCACCGGGAACATGAAGTTCGCCCTCAACGGGGCGTTGACGATCGGCACCGACGACGGCGCGAACGTCGAGATCCGTCAGCTCGTGGGCGATGACAACTTCTTCCTCTTCGGCATGAGCGAGCCCGAAGTGGAGGCGCTGTGGGCCCGGGGTTACAAGCCCGCCGACTTCTACCAGGGTGACGAGAACCTCCGCCGGGCGATGGATCTCATCGCCTCCGGCGCGTTCTCGGGCGGCGATCGCAGCGTGTTCGAGCCGATCGTGTCGAACCTGCTCTACGACGACCGCTTCATGGTGCTGGCCGACTACTCGTCGTACGTCGCGACGCAGGAGCGGGCGGATGCCGCCTACGTCGACCAGGATGCGTGGACCCGGTCCGCGATCCTGAACGTCGCGCGCTCCGGCTTCTTCTCGTCCGACCGCTCGATGCGCGACTATATCGAGCGCATCTGGCACACGCCGCCCCTGCTCTGAGAGCTGTCAGCGGCTTCGACTCGCTGCGCTCGCTCAACGACCGGCCCGCCTCGCGTCCCGGTCGTTGAGCGAGGAGCGCAGCGACGAGTCGAAACGCGCCGCCTCGCCTCGCCTTGCCTTGCCTGTCCGCAACTGCAAGGCGTGCTGACCGGCACGCCGCCTCCGCGAGGGATGCGGCGGCGTGTCGCGCGGCATCCCTTGCATTTCGGCTCGCGCCTGCGCACGCGGTGTCAGCGGGCGTAGCGTTCGACGAACGCACGCAGGATACTGCCGGTGTGCACGACCGGCAGCCGGCGCACCGCCGCGAGGGTGAGTTCCAGCTCGTCCGCTCCGAAGTACCCGTAGTCGGCATACGCCCGGACGCGTGTGCTGATGCCCTCGACGTCGCACTCCGGGTGGAACTGTGTGGCGTAGACGTTGCGGCCCACGCGGAACATCTGCACGGGACAGGCCTCGCCTCGAACGAGCAGTGTCGCCGTCACCGGCAACGCGGAGATCGCCTCCTTATGGCCGACGAATGCCGCGAAGCGGTCGGGCAGGCCGGCCAGCAGCGGGTCGTCGTGCCCGGCGCCGGTCTTGTCGACCTCGATGACGCTGATGGGCTCCCGGTAGGTGCCGTCGATGGCAGCGCCCTGATGTGCGCCGAGGGTTCCCACGCCGTAGCAGGCGCCGAAGAAGGGGAAGTCCCGCGCCACCACCTCGTCGAGAAGGGCGGCGATCTCCGCCTCGACGCGCCGCTGCGCGGGTGACTTCTTCTCGATCGGATCCGACGCGTTGAACGGCCCGCCGCCCACGAAGATGCCCGAGTACGCGTCCAGGTCCACCTTTCCGAGGGGCCCTGCCTCCATCCGCACGCGGACGAGCTCGTCCGGCGACAGCCCGGTGAAGCGGAGAAAGAGGCGGTACTCCTCGTCGGCGGGTACGTCCTCCGCCCGGGTCCCGAGCAGCAGGAACGGCTTCATCCTCGGACCGTTTCGATGTACGAGATGAGGGCTTCCAAGGTGGCGGCGACGGCGGGGTTTCGAGGCCCCTCGTCGCGAGCGACGGCCCAGTAGGCGAGAGGGTGCGCGTAGGCGCCGTCCAGCACCCGGGTCAGGCGCGGGTCGGCGTCGCCGAGGAAATCGGGCAGGATGCCGATGCCCGCTCCGGCCGCCGTCGCCTCGACGTGTGCGAAGACGCTCGTCGAACGGACGGATGCCGGCGAGTCCGGCAGCTCCTGCAGCGCGCGGTCGAGCTCATCGACCTGCAGCGAGCTCTCCACGTAGTACACGAGGGGGTGTGCGGCCAGCTCGGCGATCGAGTCGGGCCTACCCGCCTCGTCGAGATAGTCGGGTGTCGCGTAGAGACGAAGCGCGTACGCGCAGACCGGCGTCGCGTACGCCCGCAGCACCTGAGGTCGACCGACGACGATCTCCAGATCGACGCCGGAGCGGTTCTGGCGGACACGCTGCGTCGCCGAGAGCAGCTCGACCGCGAGCTGCGGGTGCTCGCGTCGCAGAGCGGTCATCGCCGGTGCGAGGAAGACCGAGGTGAAGGCATCGGGGGCGGAGACGCGCACCATGCCGTGCACGGCATCGGCGTTCTCCCCGTCGATGAGCTCGCGCAGTGACGCTTCGATGCGCTCGGCGATCGTCACCGCACGGTGACCGAGATCGGTGACCTCCCAGCCGCCGGCGGTGCGGACCAGGACACGTCCTCCCATCGCGGACTCGAGCGCCGTGACCCGACGGGACACCGTGGAGTGATTGACCCCGAGAACCTCGGCGGCGGCCGTGTAGCGACCCAGGCGCGCGACCGACAGGAATGTCATCAGCGCGTCCAGTGGGGGATCCGGGGGAGCGGCAGGCATGCCGACGAGTGTGCACCAGTGCACACCTGCGGTGCAAGTTTGCGGCGAGTGTGTGCATTGATCCACGGTCACGCGGTGCCTACGCTGGCCACGGGCGACGTCGAGGACGACGGCGGCCACTGCCCGCGACGACGACCGTCGCCGGTGTCGAAGGGAGTCTCATGTCCACGATCGCCTTCATCGGATTGGGTCACATGGGTGCGCCCATGTCGGCGCACCTCGTTGCCGCGGGGCACACCGTCCATGGCGTCGACCTCAACCCCGCTGCTGCGGCGGCCGCCGCCGAGCGGGGAGTGCAGATCGTCTCCTCGGTTGCCGAGGCCCTCGACGGCGCGGATGCCGCGATCACCTCGCTGCCCAAGCCCGAGCACGTCCGCGGCGTGTACGGGGGCATCGACGGCATCCTTGCGCACGCGGCGCCGTCGACCTTGCTGCTGGACACCTCGACCGTCGACGTGGAGACATCGCGCTGGTGCCACGCCGGAGCGCAGCAGCGCGGTCTGTCGTTCGTGGATGCGCCGATCTCCGGCGGAACCGCGGGCGCGGAGGCGCGCACGCTGACGTTCATGCTCGGCGGAGGTGCCGCCGACGTGGAGAGGGCGCGGGAGGTCGTGGCGCCGATGGCAGGCAACGTCATCGCCTGCGGTGAGGCGGGAGCCGGCATCGCCGCGAAGCTCGTCAACAACATGATGCTCTTCATCTCGGTCATGGCCGTGTCGGAAGGCTCGCAACTCGCGGAGCAGCTCGGTCTGGATCCGCAGGTGTTCTGGGACGTCGCCCGCGTCTCGTCGGCCGACTCGTGGGCGCTGCGCACCTGGTATCCGGTGCCGGGCATCGTCGAGAAGGCGGCGGCGAACAAGAATTTCGACGCGACCTTCTCCGTCGAGCTCGCCCGCAAGGACTGCGCACTGGCCGTACAGGCCGGAGACGACACCGGCGTGCACCTGCCGGCGGCGCGTCTCGCGCTCGGCCAGCTCGACGACCTCATCGCCGAAGGCCTGGGGGGCAAGGACTGCACGCTGGTCGCGCGGTTCGCCTCGCCGGACGGCACCCTCCGCGGCTACGACCCGTCCCGCGACGGCGCGTCCGCCGCCTGACCCGCCATCCCCTGCACACCCCGATCGAGAGGGCAATCCATGACCACCGCATCCGCACCGCAGACCTCCGCCGATCCCACCGGCTCGGTCACCGTGATCCCGCACATCGTCGCCGGAGAACGCGTCAGCCCCCAAGGCCGGACCGGTCCGGTCTTCAACCCCGCCTCGGGCCGGCAGAGCGGAGAGGTCGCCCTGGCCTCGGCCGCGTTCGTCAACGAGGCCGCCCGCCGCGCCCAGGCCGCTCAGCGTGGTTGGCGCGACACCGGCCTCGGCAAACGTCAGCAGGTGATGTTCCGCCTCCGCGAGATCGTCGCCTCCCGCGCCGAGGAGCTGGCCCGCATCATCACCGCCGAGCACGGCAAGACGGTGGACGATGCCCTCGGCGAAGTGGCTCGAGGGCTCGAGAACGTCGAGTTCTGCACCAGTCTGATGCACCACCTCAAGGGCGACTACTCCGAGCAGGTCGCGTCGGGCGTCGACGTGCACCAGGTGCGTCAGCCGGTGGGTGTGGTCGCGTGCATCACGCCGTTCAACTTCCCCGCGATGGTGCCGCTGTGGATGGTGACGACCGCCATTGCCGCCGGCAACGCCGTGATCCTCAAGCCCAGCGAGCGCGACCCGTCGGCGGCGGTGTGGCTGGCCGAGGCCTTCGCCGAGGCG
The DNA here is from genome assembly GCF_001897985.1 of Microbacterium sp. 69-7. Lineage (NCBI taxonomy): Bacteria > Bacillati > Actinomycetota > Actinomycetes > Micrococcales > Microbacteriaceae > Microbacterium > Microbacterium sp. 69-7. The sequence goes on from NZ_MKRU01000057.1 coordinate 21,353, forward strand.
GGGCTTCCCGACGGCATCCTGAACGTCGTCCACGGCGACAAGGAGGCGGTCGACGCACTGCTGGACGACCCGATCGTGCGCGCCGTGTCGTTCGTAGGCTCGACCCCGATCGCCAGGTACATCTACGCGCGTGCCGCCGAGAACGGCAAGCGCGTGCAGGCGCTGGGCGGAGCGAAGAACCACATGATCGTCATGCCCGATGCCGATCTGGACGCCGCCGCGGATGCCGCGGTCTCGGCGGCTTACGGCTCGGCGGGGGAGCGCTGCATGGCCGTGTCGGTCGTCGTCGCGGTCGGCGACGTCGCCGACCCGCTGGTCGCGAAGGTCGCCGAGCGCATCGGCGGACTCGTCGTCGGCGACGGCACCGACCCCGACAGCGACATGGGCCCGCTGATCACGCGCGATGCCCTCGAGCGTGTCCGCGGCTTCGTCGCGGGAGCTGCGGACGAGGGCGCCCGCATCGTGGTGGACGGCCGCGAGCTCGCGGTGGACGGCGACGGGTTCTTCATCGGACCGTCGCTCGTCGACGCCGTGACGCCGGGCATGCGCGTCTACGACGAGGAGATCTTCGGGCCGGTGCTCTCGGTCGTGCGTGTCGCCTCCTACGACGACGCCGTTGCGCTGATCAACGACAACCGCTACGCCAACGGCACCGCGGTGTTCACCCGCGACGGCAAGACCGCCCGCCAGTTCGAGTACGACATCGAGGTCGGAATGGTCGGGGTCAACGTCCCCATTCCCGTGCCGATCGGGGCGTTCTCGTTCGGCGGCTGGAAGGACTCGCTGTTCGGCGACACGCACATGTACGGCCCGGAGGCGTTCAACTTCTACACGCGCCGGAAGGTCGTCACGACGCGGTGGCCCGACCCCAGCGAGAGCCAGATCAGCCTGGGCTTCCCGACCCACTGAATCGTCCAGGATAGGCTGGAGTTCCACATTCCGCTCCATCGTCGGAGGTACACCATGGCGATCGCACGACTGCACGGAGGCCCGCTGGACGGGCAGGTCCTTCCCCTGGCCGACGAGAGCCAGGACCGGCTGATCCTGCCCTACAGCGAGACCCAGATCGTCTACGAGCGCACCGGCGCGGCCGAGAACACCGGCGAGGGTGACGGCCCGACGTCCGCCGAGTTCCACTTCGTGGAGGCGGAGGACGACATCGATCCCGACCCCGACGGCCGGGACGAGTGACGCCGCAGCCCCAGCGCGCGCTCGAGATCGAGCTGACGTTCGACGTCCACGGCGACACCCCGCTGCCCGACCTGTCGGGTCTGCCGGGTGTCGCCGTCGTCGATGGGCCCGCGCGTCGCGACCTCGATGCCCGGTACTTGGACGTGCCGGGCTTCGCCCTGGGGCGCGCCGGCTACGCGGTGCGCCGCCGCACCGGAGGACCGGACGAGGGATGGCACATCAAGGGGCCCAAGACCGCCGACGGCGGGCGGCTCGAGACGCACTGGCCGCTCGATGAGGCGCCAGCGAGCGCGCCCGCCGGTGAGGTGACCGTCCCGGATGCCGTCGCCGACGCCGTGGCCGAGATCGCCGCCGGAGACCTGGCGCCGATTGCCCGCATCGTCAACGACCGCCATGCCTACGCCCTCCGCGACGAGGTGGGCGCGCTCGTCGCGGAGTTCGTCGACGACCACGTCGTCGCGACCGACGAGGTCCGCGGTGTGCAGACGACGTGGCGCGAGTGGGAGTTCGAGCTGGGTCCTGCCGCGCCGGCCGACGGTGCCCGCACCGCGCTCTTCGACGCGGTCACCGCTGCCGTCGCGGCGGTGGGCGGACGCCCCGCGGCATCCGATTCCAAGCTCGCTCGCACGCTCGGGCTCTGACGGCCGTCCGTCCCGTCTCGTCGCTTTCGCCTGCGGATGGCGTCGAGAAGGGACGGACGAACGGACGTCGGATGCCGGAAACCACTGACGCCGCCCCCGGCTTCGGTTGGGGCGGCGTCAGTCGTAGGAGTCAGCGTACTCCAGAGCTCACGGAGCTCAGAGGTTGATCATGTGTCCCGCGAGACCGTGGAAGGCCTCCTGCAGAGCCTCGGACAGCGTCGGGTGGGTGTGCACGTTGCGCGCCAGCTCCAGAGCGGTCAGGTCCCACTTCTGGGCGAGGGTGAGCTCCGGCAGCAGCTCCGACACGTCGGGGCCGATGAGGTGGCCGCCGACGAGCTCGAGGTGCTCGGCATCCGCGATGAGCTTGACGAAGCCGACCGGCTCGCCGAGGCCGTGCGCCTTGCCGTTGGCCATGAAGGGGAAGGTCGCGACCTTGTACTCGCGTCCGGTCTCCTTGTACTGCGCCTCGGTGTAGCCGAACGACGCCACCTGCGGCGAGCAGAAGGTCGCACGCGGCATCATGCGGTAGTCGCCGAGGGCCATGGTCTCCGCGCCACCGATCGTCTCTGCGGCGACGACGCCCTGCGCCTCGGCGACATGGGCGAGCTGCAGCTTGGCCGTGACGTCACCGATGGCGTAGATGCCCTCGACGTTGGTACGCATGAAGTCGTCGATCTCGATGGCGCCGCGCTCGGTGAGCTTCACACCGGTGTTCTCCAGGCCGAAGCCCTCGACCCGGGGAGCGAAGCCGATCGACATGAGCACCTTGTCGGCTTCGATCGAGCCCTGCGCGCCGCTCTTGTTGTCGGTGTAGGTCACCGTGACCTTGTCGCCGGAGTCGACGACCGACTCCACCTTGGTCGAGACGAGGAGGTCGACGCCGAGGTTCTTGTACTGCTTCGCGATCTCCTTCGAGACGTCCGCGTCCTCGTTCGGGAGGGCGCGGTCGAGGAACTCGATGATCGTGACCTTCACGCCGTAGTTCGTCATGACGTAGGCGAACTCCATGCCGATGGCGCCGGCGCCGACGATGACGATCGAGTTCGGCAGGTCGCGGGTGAGGATCTGCTCCTCGTACGTCACGACGTTCTCGCTCAGCGTCACGCCCGGGAGCAGGCGCACCGTCGAGCCGGTCGCGATGATGACGTTGTCGAAGGTGACCTCTTCGGTGGAGCCGTCGCTCTTGGCGACCGAGATCGCCTTGGGGCCGGTGAAGGTGCCCCGGCCCTCGAACTCGGTGACCTTGTTCTTCTTCATCAGGTAGTGGATGCCCTTGACGCGGCCGTCGGCCACGACGCGCGACCGGTCCCACGCCGTGCCGAAGTCGAGGCTGAACTCACCAGTGATGCCGAAGAAGTCGGCCTTGTGCTTCAGGGTGTGGGCGATCTCGGCGTTCTTCAGGAGCGCCTTGGAGGGGATGCAGCCGACGTTGAGGCAGACACCGCCCCAGTACTTCTCTTCGATGATGGCGACGGACTGGCCGAGCTGGGCGGCGCGGACCGCCGCGACATAGCCACCAGGGCCGGCACCGAGGACGACGACGTTGAAATGAGGCATGCTCTCAGCCTAGTCCTCGGGGGTGGCTCGGGACTTCCGCAGAAGCACCGCCACGAGGGCGCCGAGCGCGGCCGCGACCACCAGGCCGAGCAGCACCCAGACGAACACCGGAACGCCTGCGTCGCCGCTCGATGTCGGCGTCGCCGTCAGCGTCTGCGTGGTCGTCGTCTCGCCGGTCGACGGGCTCTGCGTGGCACCGCCGGCGACGGTGAACGTGTACTGCCCCGCGACCGGGTGGCCGTCGCTGGAGACCACGCGCCAGGTCACCGTCACCGGGCCGGACGCGTTGCCGGCGAGCCCCTGTGTCAGATGCGTGCCGTCCAGCGTCGGATCGCCGTCGGTGAGCGAGGCTCCCGCGGCATCCGTGACCACGACCTGCGTCGCGCCGGGCTCGTCCATCAGCACGCCGCTGAACGTCATGGTGATCTGGGCGGGCAGCGCGCCGACGTCGGCGTTGATGCTCGGGTCGGCGCCGATCAGCTCATCATGCGCCCAGGCAGGAGTGGCCACGGCGATGGAGAGCCCTCCGAGCAGGAGCGCGACGAGGCCGACCAGGACCGAACGGAACGTATGAACTCTGTGTGACATCACGTCCTCGACCCTATCCGCGCCTGTTGTGCGCCGGGTCGGAGTCCTAGCATGGCGGCAGGCGAGCGTCGCGCTCGCCGTGACCGGAAGGACGGTGCGAGATGGACGCCAGGATGATGGAAGCGATGGCCGGCGAGATGTCGATGGCCGAGATGCCCGCGATGGATGCCGCGGTCATGCAGGCCTGCATGGACGCCTGTGCCGCCTGTGAGCAGGCCTGCACGGTGTGCTCGATGCAGATGATGGACTGTGCCCCGTCGTGCATGAACTGCGCCGACATGTGCAACACCATGATGCGTGCCATGCTGCGGATGCCGGGCATGACGCCGGCGTCGATGATGGCGATGCTCGACGCCTGCATCGCGATGTGTCAGACGTGCATGGACATGTGCATGATGCACGCTGATGACAGCCCCGTGTGCGCCATGTGCGCGGACTCCTGCCGCGCCTGCATGGACGCGTGCATGGCCGTCAAGGACGCGATGATGGCCGCCGCCTGAGCGGGCCTCTGTCTCTCGCGGCTCAGCCCACGAGCACGTTGTAGAGTCGTCCCCCTGCGTGGAGGGCGTGATAGCGCGGGTGGAGTGCCACGGGCGCGCCCTGCGGCACGGACGCCGCGGCCCCGGATCCGTTCCACAGTTCGATCTCGCGGCCCTCCAGAGTGAGAACGGTGAGCGTGCCATCCGTCGTGGAGTGCACCGCGATCGCGTCGACCCACTCGCTGGGCGTGGCCGACACCAGCCTCGACTGGATCAGGTGGACGGCGTGACCGGCGGCGAACGAGGAGCAGGATCCTCCTGTCGCGCACATGCAGATGGCATCCTGACGCACCGGGTCGGGCGTGAGGCGGTTCTGCTTCGCGGACACGGGGTTCCTCTCGTGGATGCCGCCGGTGTCGGCGGTGCGATCAGGCTACGTCGGGCGGATCGCCGGCCGCGCGGGCGTCGTCACACATCGACACACGCCGCCGTGTTCACCGCTCGGCGGCATCGGGGAGCACGCTACGCGAAACCGCGTCGTGCGCGGGGGTTCGCAGCCCGGGCCGATCCGTTAGGGTGAAGGGGAAGGAGGCCATGGTGGAAGAGAACGCTCGAGACGCTGGTGTCAGCGGTATCCGACGTGACGCCGGGAGTGGCGGCTCCGCCGACACCACCCAGACGTTCGGTCACGACTCCGACCTGTCCTTCGTGCCGTTCGGCACAGATCTGACGGACGTGGAGCGTGAGGCGATCGATGCGCTTCCGTCGCGCGCTGCGCTGCTGCTCGTCCGCTCTGGCCCCACGGCGGGCGCGCGCTATCTGCTCGACACCGACGTCACCACCGTCGGGCGCCACCCCGAGGCCGACATCTTCTTCGATGACGTGACCGTCTCTCGTCGTCACGCGGAGATCACGCGTACCGGCGCTGTCTTCGAGCTCGTCGATCAGCGTTCCCTGAACGGCAGCTACGTCAACGGCGAGCGTGTGGACCGCGCCGTGCTCGTCGACGGCTCCGAGGTGCGCATCGGAAAGTTCCGTCTCAACTTCTTCGCGTCGCCGGCCGACCGCGGTCAGGTGACGAGCGGGTGAGCCCGGCTGCCTCGCCCCGTGGACGCGCGTCGTCCTCGGGTTATCTCAGCATCGGTCAGGTGCTCGCCCGCCTGACGCCGGAGTTCTCCGATCTCAGCGCGAGCAAACTGCGCTACCTCGAGGTGCAGGGCATCGTCACGCCGCTTCGCACCGAATCGGGGTACCGCAAGTTCTCGCCGATCGATGTCGAGCGACTGCGAACCGCACTCACGCTCCAGCGCGACCACTACATGCCTCTGGCGCGTATCCGTGATTACCTCGACGAACAGCACGGCGGCGCCGTCGCGCCCCCGGCGACGGCGTCGATCGTCACCGCCCCGCGTCGCTACCGCCGCGAGGAACAGCTGCGGACGGCAGGCGCGTCGGCGGCATTGCTGAACGACGCGGTGCGCGCCGGGCTCATCGCGGCAGCCGAGAGCTATGACGAGAAGACGCTTAGCGTGCTGCGTGCACTCGTGGCCCTCGACGGACACGGCATCCAACCCCGGCACGTGCGGGGCATCCGGCAGGCCGCGGAGCGCGAGGTCGCGCTCGTAGAGAGCGCTCTGACACCTCTGCTGCGGCGCTCGGATGCGGTGTCGCGCGCACGCGCGAGCGAGCTCGCGCCCGAGCTGCTTCGTCGTCTGGACGAAGTGCGCGCCGCTTTCGCGCACGCGGCGTTGGACCGCATCGCGCCGTGACGGTGACGCGACACGCCGGGGGTCGGGATGCGGATGTCGTTGCCGCAGGCACGGCCCTGATCTACCGTGGAGGAAACGACAGACTGTCCCCGTGGAGGCGAGCATGACTGCGCACGATGCGCCTGATGAGGTCCGCTTCGCCACCGAGCTCTTGTTCACCGACGGTCTGCCGCAGATGGATGACGAGGTCGGCTACCGCGGTGCGGTCGCCGCACGCGCTGCCGGTATCACTTACCGCCAGCTCGACTACTGGGCGCGCACCGAACTGGTGCAGCCCACGGTCCGTGGAGCCAGCGGCTCCGGATCGCAGCGTCTGTACGGTTTCCGCGACATCCTGGTGCTCAAGCTCGTCAAGCGACTGCTCGACACGGGCATCTCTCTCCAGCAGATCCGCACCGCGGTCGAGCAGCTTCGCGTCGCCGGCATCCGTGATCTGGCCGGCACCACGCTGATGAGCGACGGGGCCTCCGTCTACCTGTGCACCTCGAACGACGAGGTCATCGACCTCGTCAGCCGGGGTCAGGGCGTGTTCGGCATCGCTGTCGGCAAGGTGCTGCACGAGGTGGAATCGACGCTGCTCGACTTCGACCCGCAGGCCCCGGACCCTGTCGACGAGCTCGCCGCTCGTCGCGCCGTCAAGTCCGCCTGACGCGGCGTCGCGACGGGCGCTGTGTGCGCTTTCGCTCGACGAGCGCTGTGGGTGTGCGGGTGAGGCTCAGGCGCGCTGCTCGCCGGCGGTGATCCGGCCTGTGCGCATGACGCGGTCCAGCAGCGCGTCGAAGTCGCCGGCGAGCTCCTGAGCCGAGTCGCCCGGCCAGATGTGCAGCGGCTTCGCGGCGCCCTGCGCCTGCTGCAGCGACGTGCGCTCGGGCAGCTGCGGCGACAGGACGAGCGGCCCGAACATGTCGCGCAGTTCCTTGATGCGGAACTGGTGCTCGATCGACTGCGGCCGCACGCGGTTCACGACGATTCCGAGAGGCTGCAGGCGAGGAGACAGACCGCGACGGATCTCTTCGATCGCGCGCAGCGCGCGATCGGCCGCGGCGACCGAGAACAGGCCCGGTTCGGTCACCACGATGACCCGATCAGAAGCCGCCCACGCGGTGCGCGTCAGCGCGTTGAGGGAGGGGGCGCAGTCGATGAGCACGAGGTCGTAGTCGGCCTCGATGGTGGCCAGAGCCTCTTCGAGCTTCCAGACGTCGCGCACGCTCGGGTGCGGGCCGTCGAAGTTGATCGCCGACGGGCTGCCGATCATGACGTCGATCGTGCCCGGGTGCACCTTGGCCCAACCGCTGGACGTGATGGCCTGGCGGACCACCTTCTCCTTGGGGTTGGCGAGCACGTCGGCCACGTTCAGCCGGCCGGCCACCTGGATGTCCATGCCCGTCGACACGTCAGATTGAGGGTCGAGGTCGACGACGAGAGTCCGCACCCCTCGGGCGAACGCCGCGGAGGCGAGGCCGAGAGTCACGGTGGTCTTGCCGACACCCCCCTTGAGCGAGGAGACGGAGAGTACGTGCACGAGGCTCTACGTTACCGTCCTCTAGGCTGTGAGGACACTCAGGCCCTCGTGAAAAGGGGGCTCGTCGGGGAATCTGGTCTCTCGGCACGCGGGAGCCGCTCGGAGAAGAGGTCCGCATGTTCCGCAAGATCCTGGTGGCCAACCGCGGAGAGATCGCAATACGGGCGTTTCGTGCCGCCTTCGAACTCGGCGCGCGCACGGTGGCGGTCTACCCCTACGAAGACCGCTACTCCCTGCACCGTCTGAAGGCCGACGAGGCCTACCAGATCGGCACCGTCGGCCAGCCCGTCCGCGCGTATCTCGACGTCGATGAGATCATCCGCGTGGCGAAGGAGTCGGGCGCGGACGCCATCTACCCCGGCTACGGCTGCCTCTCGGAGAACCCCGAGCTCGCCGCGGCAGCCGCGCGCAGCGGCATCGTCTTCATCGGCCCGCCGTCCCGCGCGCTCGAGATGGCCGGCAACAAGGTGACCGCAAAGGAGCACGCGATCGCGGCTGGCGTGCCGGTGCTGCGCTCGACGCCCGCGTCCGATGACGTCGACGCTCTCGTCGCGCACGCAGACGGGATCGGCTTCCCGATCTTCGTGAAAGCCGTCGCCGGCGGCGGCGGACGGGGCATGCGCCGCGTCGAGAGCGCGGCGCAGCTGGCCCCGGCGATCGCGGAGGCGATGCGCGAGGCCGATGCCGCGTTCGGCGACGCCCGCGTCTTCCTCGAGCAGGCCGTGCAGCGGCCGCGCCATGTCGAGGTGCAGATCCTCGCCGACAAGGCGGGCGAAACGGTGCACTTGTACGAGCGGGACTGCTCGGTGCAGCGGCGCCATCAGAAGGTCATCGAGATCGCGCCGGCGCCGAATCTCGCCCCCGAGATCGCCGCGGCGCTGCACGCGCACGCGATCGCGTTCGCCCGGTCGATCGCCTACGAGAACGCGGGAACGGTGGAGTTCCTGCTCGAGACGGCGGGCCCCCGCGCCGGCGAGGTCGTCTTCATCGAGATGAACCCGCGCATCCAGGTGGAGCACACCGTGACCGAAGAGGTCACCGACGTCGACCTGGTGCAATCGCAGATGCGGATCGCCGCGGGGGAGACGCTCGCCGACCTCGGACTGCGTCAGGATCAGATCCGCGTGCGTGGGGCGGCGCTACAGTGTCGCATTACGACGGAGGACCCGACGCAGGGCTTCCGCCCGGACACGGGAAAGATCACCACATACCGTTCGCCGGGCGGCGCCGGCATCCGCCTCGACGGGGGGACGACAGCCGCAGGGTCGCAGGTCAGCCCGCACTTCGATTCGCTGCTGGCCAAGCTCACGTGCCGCGGACGGGACTTCGGCGCCGCGGTCGTGCGGTCGCGACGCGCCCTCGCCGAGTTCCGCATCCGCGGCGTCTCGACCAACATCCCCTTCCTTCAGGCGGTGCTGGACGATCCGGCATTCGTCGCGGGCGACATCAGCACGTCGTTCATCGACGAGCGCCCCGAGCTGCTGCGCGGTCGCGCGTCCAAGGATCGAGGGTCGAAGATCGTCGCCTGGCTGGCCGAGACGACCGTCAACCGTCCGCACGGAGAGAGCCCCGCCATCGTCGACCCGCGCGTGAAGCTACCGCCCGTCGACCTCTCGGTAGCCCCTCCCGCGGGTTCGCGACAGCGGCTCCTCGCACAAGGACCCGCCGCGTTCGCGGCGACGCTGCGCGCGCAGACGCCTCTCGCCGTCACCGAGACGACGTTCCGTGACGCGCACCAGTCGCTGCTGGCCACGCGCGTGCGCACCCGAGACCTGGTGACGGTCGCGCCCTACGTCGCCCGGCTCACACCCCAGCTGCTCTCGGTAGAGGCCTGGGGCGGCGCCACCTACGACGTCGCGCTCCGCTTCCTCGGCGAAGACCCCTGGGAACGGTTGGACGCCCTGCGCGCCGCGCTGCCGAACGTGGCGATCCAGATGCTCCTGCGAGGCCGCAACACGGTGGGGTACACGCCCTACCCGACGCGCGTGACCGATGCCTTCGTGTCGGAGGCCGCGGCATCCGGCGTGGACATCTTCCGCATCTTCGACGCCCTCAACGATGTCTCCCAGATGCGCCCCGCGATCGACGCCGTGCTGCACACCGGCACCACGCTCGCGGAGGTCGCCCTCTGCTATACCGGCGATCTGCTGTCACCGACCGAGGACCTCTACACCCTCGATTACTACCTGCGGCTGGCCGAGCAGATCGTGGATGCCGGGGCGCACGTGCTCGCCGTCAAGGACATGGCCGGGCTGCTCCGCCCGGGCGCCGCCGCGCGCCTCGTGCGGGCACTACGCGACCGCTTCGAGCTCCCGGTGCATGTGCACACGCACGACACCGCCGGCGGACAGCTCGCGACGCTGCTGGCCGCGGCTGCCGCGGGCGCCGATGCCGTGGATGCCGCCGCGGCCCCGATGGCAGGAACGACGAGCCAGCCCTCGCTGTCCGCGCTCGTCGCCGCGCTCGCGCACACCGAGCGCGACACCGGCCTCGACCTCGGCGCCGTCTCGGAACTCGAACCGTATTGGGAGGCGATGCGCCGTCTCTACCGTCCGTTCGAGTCGGGTCTTCCCGGGCCGACGGGACGCGTCTACCGGCACGAGATCCCCGGCGGTCAGCTCTCGAATCTCCGCCAGCAGGCGATCGCTCTCGGACTGTCGGAGGATTTCGAGCTCATCGAGGACATGTACGCCGCCGCGGACGCGATCCTCGGACGCATCCCGAAGGTGACGCCCTCCTCCAAGGTCGTCGGCGACCTCGCTCTGCATCTCGCCGCCGTGCGCGCCGACCCCGCCGACTTCGCCGAGAACCCCGACACCTACGACATCCCCGACTCCGTCGTCGCTTTCATGGCGGGGGAGCTGGGTGAGCTTCCGGGGCGCTGGCCGGAGCCGTTTCGCACCAAGGTGCTGCGCGGGCGCGAGATCCGCACCGGGATCACCGAGATCTCCGACGTCGATGCCGCGAACCTCGAGGCCGGCAGTGCGACCCGGCGCGCCACGCTCAACTCGCTGCTGTTCCCCGCCCCCACAGTGGCCTTCCGTGAGATCCGCGACGCATACGGCGACCTGAGCGTCCTCGACACGGCGGACTACCTGTACGGCCTCGCGCCCGGAACGGAGCACGTCGTCGAGATCGAGCGCGGCGTGCAGCTCTACGTGGGGCTGGAGGCGATCGGTGACGCCGACGAGCGAGGCATGCGCACCGTCATGACGACGCTGAACGGGCAGCTGCGTCCGGTGTTCGTGCGTGACCGCGCCATCGCGGTCGACGTGCGTCAGGCTGAGAAGGCCGATACGGCCGTGCCGGGCCATGTCGCCGCTCCGTTCTCCGGCGTCGTCACGCTGAAGGCCGCGGTGGGTGATCGGGTCTCGACGGGTCAGCCGGTCGCATCCATCGAGGCGATGAAGATGGAGGCGGCCATCGCTGCACCGGTGGATGGCGTCGTCGAGCGTCTCGTCGTCCAGGCGGCGACGCCGGTCGAGGCCGGCGATCTTTTGCTGGTGGTCCGACCCTCCGAGTAGCCTGGAGCGGGGGCGTGAGTCGTCCCGCGAGCCATGGGGGTCGGGACCCCGCCCCGCGGCCCGGCGGTGACGCCGCGGCTGCGCCGTCCCGAGGACGACCCGAATCGGCCGGAGCCCGACGGCGACGGCCCGGAACTGGAGTGTGTAGCCGTGCCTGACCGCAACGAGACTGCGAGCGAGGACGCCGACAACGGCGTGCTGGAGAGTGTGACCGGCGTCGAGACGACCGGGATCGGCATCGTCGACGGTGCCACCGCGCAGATCGACGTCGCGTTGCCCGTCGCGGTCGACGACGACGACTTCGACGACGATGTCGTGCTCGACGATGATGCGGAGATCCACGGGAGTCTCGTCGAACGGCCGGATGCCGCCGCCGCATCCGCTCTCGTCGTCGATGCCGTCGAGCACGTCGAGGACGTCGAGGACGTCGAGGAGACGGACGGGGCAGGGGTGGCCGATGCCGCAGCGGTCGCACTGACGTCGGCCCCGGTCGCGACCGCAGACGCTGCGCAGCACGAGCGCCTGCGTCCCCGCACGTCCGAGATCGCGCTGCAGTCGCGCCGACTGGGCGATTTCGAGGCGGGACGGGAGAGTTCCGACCTGCTCACCCCCGACCGGCTGCTCGATCCCGCCCACGCGGTACGACCGGAGCCGGACGGAGCGTGGCAGCACCTCGTCTACACGCTGTCGGGACGTCGGATCAACCTCGGCGACAGCAAGCGCGCACGTGCGCGCAAGGCTCTCGACCGGCGCATCGCCGCACCGCTGCACGGGGGAGCAAAGTTCGTCCCCGTCCTCTCGCGAAAGGGCGGCGTCGGAAAAACCACGATCACGACGCTGCTGGGCATGGCGCTTGCGGACGCCCGTGAGGACCGGGTGATCGCCGTCGACGCGAACCCGGACCGCGGCACCCTCGCCGAGCGCATCGGACGCTCGAGCGGCAAGACGGTCCGCGATCTGGTGCGAGCCCACGCCGACGTCCAGGGGTTCAACGACATCTCGGAGATCGTCGCGCGCGATCACACCCGGCTCGACATCATCGCCTCCGACACCGACCCGCATGTGTCGGAAGCCTTCAACGACAACGACTACGACGCGGTGGCCGATGTCGCCGCACACTTCTATTCCCTCGTGCTCACCGACACCGGCACGGGCATCGTCCACTCCGTCATGGCGGCCACCCTCGAGCGCGCCGACCAGCTCATCGTCGTCGCGGGTCTGAGCGTGGACGAGGCGCGCCTGGCCTCGGAGACGTTGACCTGGCTGGAGAGCAACGGCTACGCCGACCTCGTTCGCTCCGCGGTCGTCGTGCTGAACACGGCGCGCCCGGGAGCTGCGCTCGTGCGCGCCGGCGAACTCCAGTCGCACTTCCAGACGCGCGTGGGTCACGTCGTCCGCGTGCCGTACGACGCGCACATCGCGTCGGGCAGCGCGATCGTCTTCCGCGACCTGCAGCCCGAGACACGCGAGGCCGCGCGCGAACTCGCCGCCATCGTCGTCGAAAGCCTGCGTCAGCGGGTCGCCGCCTGATGGCCGTCCGTCCGATCCGGCTGTTCGGCGACCCGGTCCTTCGCGCGCCCAGTGCGACGATCGACGTGATCGACGACGGCATCCGCTCACTCGTCCAGGACCTGCTCGACACGGTCGAGCTGCCCGGACGTGCGGGGGTGGCGGCCCCGCAGATCGGCGTCGGCCTGCGCGCGTTCAGCTACAACATCGACGGCGACATCGGCTACGTGCTGAACCCGGTGCTGACGGAGGTGTCGGGTGAGCCGGTCCTCGTCGGAGAGGGATGCCTGTCTGTGCCCGATCTCTGGCACGAGACGCTGCGCTATCCCTGGGCTCGCGTCGTCGGTGTCGACCTCGACGGTAACGAACTCGTGCTCGAGGGCGAGGGGCTCATGGCGCAGGCGCTGCAACATGAGACCGACCACCTGGACGGCATGCTCTACATCTCCCGGCTCAGTCCCGAGGAGCGCAAGGTCGCGATGCGTCGCATCCGCGAGTCCTCCTGGTTCTGACCGCTGGACAAACGACGACGGGGCGGCCCGTCCGGCCCGCCCCGTCGTCGCTTGCGCCCGATCAGCCCAACGACACGTTGGTCGTGGTCACCGGCACCGTGTAGATGTCCTCGATCTCGTTCGCGAAGTCGGTCAGGATCACGTTGCGCTTGATGCTCATCTTGGGCGTGAGGTGCCCGCTCGCCTCGGTCCATTCGGTGTCGAGGATGGTGAACTTGCGGATGGACTCGGCGCGCGAGACGTTCTTGTTGGCGATGTCGACCGCCCGCTGCACCTCGGCTCGCACCTGGGGGTTCTTCGCGGCATCCGAGAGGGACATGTCTGCCGCCAGGCCGTTGTTCGCCAGCCATGCCGGGAGCATCTCGGGGTCGAGCGTGATCAGTGCGGAGATGAACGGCTTCTGATCTCCCACCACGACCACTTGACCGACGATCGGATTCGCCCGAATGGGATCTTCCAGCGCCGCCGGGGCGACGTTCTTGCCGCCGGCGGTGACGATGATCTCCTTCTTGCGTCCAGTGATCGTGAGGAACCCGTCGGTGTCGAAGGCCCCGATATCGCCGGTCTTGAACCAGCCGTCGTCGAACGCGGCGGCGGTCGCCTCGGGGTTGCGCCAGTACTCCTTGAAGACGTTGACGCCACGCACCTCGATCTCGCCGTCGTCGGCCAGACGCACGCCGACGCCGGGGAGCACCGGGCCCACGGTGCCGATCTTCGACTTCGTTGCGAGGTTGACGGTGGCCGGCGCCGTCGTCTCGGTCAGTCCGTAGCCTTCGAGGATGGTCACGCCGAGGCTGTGGAAGAAGTGGCCGAGACGGGCGCCCAGAGGGGCCGATCCCGACACGGCGTACGTGACGCGCCCACCCATGGCTTCGCGAAGCTTGCTGTAGACGAGCTTGTCGAACAGGGCGAACTTCACCTTCGTGCCCAGCGGGACCTTCTTTCCCTCCTGCAGCAGGCGCGAGTGCTCGATCGCGGTGTGAGCCGCGGCGCGGAAGATCTTGCCCTTGCCGCCGGCCTCCGCCTTCTGCTCCGCCGAGTTGTACACCTTCTCGAAGACGCGGGGTACGGCCAGAAGGAAGGTCGGCTTGAACGAGCCCAGGGCCGGCAGCAGCTGCTTGGTGTCGGGCTGATGACCGGTCTTCACGCCGGCGTGGACGTCGAGGATCGAGATGAAGCGGGCGAAGACGTGCGCCGTCGTGATGAACAGCAGGGTCGACGCGCCGCCGGGCGTGTTCATCACTTCGGCGAGGGCCTTGGCGGCATTGCGGGAGAGTTCGACGAAGTTGCTGTGGGTCAGGACGCACCCCTTGGGTCGCCCTGTGGAGCCCGAGGTGTAGATCAGTGTGGCGATGTCGGAGCCGACGGCGATGCGGCGACGGCGCTCGATCTCGGCATCCTCGACGGCGCTCCCGCCGGCGCGGAGAGTGTCGAGATCGCCGGCCTCCATCGACCAGACGTCGCGGACGAGCGGCACTTCGGAGCGGATCTCGGCGATGCGCGCCGCGTGCTCGGCGGACTCGCCGAGCACCGCGATCGCGCCCGAGTCGGAGAGGATCCAGCTGATCTGCGCGGCCGAGCTCGTCTCGTAGATCGGCACCATGACGGCGCCGGCGAAGAAGAGGGCGAAGTCCACGAGCGTCCACTCGTAGGTGGTGCGGGCGATGAAGCCCACCTTGTCGCCGGGAGCGATGCCGACAGCGGCGAAGCCCTTGGCCAGCGCGATCACTTCTCGTTCGAACTCGGCGGCGGTGATGTCGCGCCAGCCGTCACCGTCCGGGACGGCGAACAGCGCCAACGACGGGGTCGCTTTGACGCGCTCGACGAGAAGATCGGCGATGTTGCCCTGCGGGTCGGCGGCGACGACGGCGGGGACTTCGAACTGTACGGCGCTCATGGGCGGCAACTCCTTCGGTACCGGGTGGCGTCGGCGATCGACGGCTGGAATCGAGTCTAACTCCTGGTGGAACTCAGTCCCATGGAAGACAGCGTCGGCCGAAAAGCACGGCCTGCCCCGACCGTGGGTCTGTCTTGTCCACACTAGACTCTCGGATGCCGTGCCGCCCGGGCCGGCCGGAAGGGAGCGCCGTGCTCAACGTCGGCATCGACATCGGGGGGACGAAGATCGCCGGGGGTGTCGTCGACGACACGGGCGCGATCATCGAGCGTGCGCGCGTCGCGACGCCAGTCGACACCGGCGAGCTCGCCGACGCCGTCGCCGCGATGGTGCACGAGCTGGCCTCCCGTCACGAGGTCTCCGCGGTGGGCGTCGCCGCCGCCGGCTACATCGACCGCAGCCGCTCGGTGATGCTGCTCTCACCCAACATCGACTGGCACAACGAGCCGTTGCGCGCCCAGTTCGAAGCGCGCATCGGCCGTCCGGTCACGCTGGAGAACGACGCCAACGCCGCGGGCTGGGGCGAGTACCGCTTCGGTGCAGGACAGGGATCCACCGACATGGTGATGGTGACCCTCGGCACCGGGGTCGGCGGTGCCGTCATCAACGACGGCCGTCTGCTCATCGGTGCCAACGGCAGCGCGGCAGAGCTCGGTCATCTGCGGTTCGTCCGTGGCGGTCGCCCATGTGGCTGTGGTCAGAACGGCTGCCTCGAGCAGTACGCATCGGGACGCGCCCTGCAGCGCGAACTGGGTGACATCGCCGAGGCCGGGGGCATCGGCGAGCGGCTGGCCGCACACCGCGACGCGGACGGCATCGTCCACGGGCCCGACCTGGCCCGACTCCTCGCCGAGGACGACCCCGGCGCCGTCGAGGCGGTGCGCCGCGTGGCCACCGCGCTCGGTGAGGCCTGCGGGGCGTTCCAGGCCGTTCTCGATCCCGACCTCTACGTCATCGGCGGCGGGGTCGCCGACCTCGGTGAGGTTCTGCTCGAGCCCACGCGCCTGGCCTACGAGACCTCGCTGCCCGGGTTCGGCAATCGGCCGACCGCGCGCTTCGTCACGGCGACGCTCGGCAACGACGCGGGGATGGTGGGCGTCGCCGATCTCGCGGGACTGCGCAGTCAGTGAGCCGTCGGGTTATCCTCGTCGCATCGTGGACACGGACGATCGTCACAGAGAGGTGAGTCCCGCCTGATGTTCTACTGGGTCATGAAGTACATCGTGATCGGCCCGATCGTCAAAGCGATCTTCCGACCGTGGATCGTCGGCCGGACGAATGTCCCGTCGTCGGGGGCGGCCATCCTCGCCAGCAACCACCTCTCGGTCAGCGATTCGATCTTCCTGCCGCTCATGATCGACCGTCCGATGAGCTTCCTCGCCAAGAGCGACTACTTCACCGGCACGGGGCTCAAGGGCTGGGCGACCCGCATGTTCATGAAGGCGACCGGCCAGATCCCCGTCGATCGCACCGGGGGCAAGGCGTCGGAGGCATCGCTGAACACCGGACTGCAGGTGCTCGGGCGGGGAGACCTCCTGGGCATCTACCCGGAGGGCACCCGCAGCCCGGACGGCAAGCTCTACCGTGGGCGCACCGGGCTTGCGCGCATGGCCCTGGAAGCACGGGTGCCGGTCATCCCCGTCGTCATGGTGGACACGGATGCCGTCATGCCGATCGGCCGCACCATCCCGCGCGTCGGCCGGGTGGGCATGGTGATCGGCGAACCGCTCGACTTCTCGCGGTTCCAGGGCATGGAATCGGATCGCTACGTGCTGCGCTCGGTGACGGACGAAATCATGGTGGCTCTGCAGCGCCTCGGCGAGCAGCAGTACGACGACGTGTACGCCTCCACCGTGAAGGAACGCGCAGCGCGCGCGTGAGCCGTCGTCATGCGGCATCCCCGCCGTCCAGGGCGCCACTAGACTGAGCGGATGCCCACCCTGCACGCCGATCTCGATCACTGGCGCACGCTCCCGATCAAGCAGCAGCCCTCTTGGACCGACCTGGATGCCGTCGCCGCGGTGTCCGATGAGCTGGCGACGCTGCCGCCGCTGGTCTTCGCCGGTGAGGTCGACAACCTCCGTGAACGCCTTGCGCGCGCGGCATCCGGCCGGGCCTTTCTCCTGCAGGGCGGTGACTGCGCGGAGACGTTCGCCGGAGCGACCGCGGAGCAGATCCGCAACCGCATCAAGACGGTGCTGCAGATGGCTGTCGTGCTCACCTACGGTGCATCGATGCCCATCGTGAAGATGGGACGGATGGCGGGCCAGTTCGCCAAGCCCCGCTCGAGCGACACCGAGACCCGCGGCGACATCACGCTGCCCGCCTACCGGGGCGACATCGTCAACGGCTACGACTTCACCGAAGCGTCCCGTACGGCCGATCCGCAGCGCCTGCTGAAGGGCTACCACACGGCGGCCTCGACGATCAATCTCATCCGCGCCTTCACGCAGGGCGGTTTCGCCGATCTGCGCGAGGTGCACAGCTGGAACAAGGGATTCGCGCAGAACCCCGCCAACCAGCAGTACGAGCGTCTCGCCACCGAGATCGACCGTGCCATCAAGTTCATGGAGGCGGCCGGCGCCGACTTCGACGAGCTTCGCCGTGTCGAGTTCTACACGGGTCATGAGGGTCTGCTGATGGACTACGAGCGCCCCATGACGCGCATCGACTCGCGAACGAGCACGCCCTACAACACGTCGGCGCACTTCCTGTGGATCGGTGAGCGCACGCGCGAGCTCGACGGCGCCCATGTCGACTACTTCTCCAAGATCCGCAACCCCATCGGCGTCAAGCTGGGGCCGTCGACGTCTCCGCAGACGGCGCTCGAACTCATCGACAAGCTCGACCCCGAGCGCGAGCCGGGCCGGCTCACCTTCATCACACGGATGGGTGCGGGCAAGATCCGTGACGCGCTCCCGCCGCTGCTGGAGGCCGTGCGCGACTCCGGAGCCACGCCGCTGTGGGTCACCGACCCGATGCACGGCAACGGCATCACGACCCCGACCGGCTACAAGACGCGTCGTTTCGACGACGTCGTCGACGAGGTGCGCGGCTTCTTCGAGGCGCACCGCGCCGTCGGCACCTTCCCGGGCGGCATCCACGTCGAACTCACCGGCGACGACGTGACCGAGTGCCTCGGCGGATCGGAGCACATCGACGAGGCCACTCTCGCGACGCGCTACGAGAGCCTGTGCGACCCGCGCCTGAATCACATGCAGAGCCTCGAACTCGCGTTCCTCGTCGCCGAAGAGCTCGAGAAGCGCTGATCCGCGGCAGCGCCCTGCGCTGCACACGACCGCACCCGCTGCCGAATCCTCTGCAGCGGGTGCGGCCGTGTGTGCGCCATAGGCGCCCCAGCTCAGCCGGTGGAGCGGACCGTGATCTTGGTTCCGGGCAGCTGCGAGGTGCCCGCGGCAGGGCTCGTGCTCGACACGGTGAAGATGCCCCAGACGATCTCGGGGAGCGCCGTGCCCGGTTCGAAGCCCGCCTGCTTCAACTGGTCCATCGCCTGCGCGACGGTCTTGCCGGTGACGTCCGGGACGGGGATCGGCTGCGGTCCCTTCGAGACGACCAGGGTGACGGTGTCGCCGGGGCGGAACGGTGCGCCGCCGTCCTTGTCCGCGATCCGGATCACACGGCCCTCGGCGACCTCATCGTCGTAGGCCTGCGTCGTCGTCGCGTTCAGGTCGACGGCCGAGAGTGCGGCGGTCGCGGCATCCACGGTCTTGCCGGCCACATCCGGGACGGGCCCCGCGGAGGTCTCGAACGCCACGGTCGACCCCTCCAGCGCCGTGCAGCCCTTCGAGCAGTCCACCGCGGCGCCCCCTCCAGGCGGGGTGATCGACGCGCTCACCACGGTGCCCGCGGGAGCATCGGTGAAGATCTGCGTCGGATCGCCCGAGGGAGTGATGTAGATCGTGCCGAGGGAGGTGGTCGCCGCCTGCAGGCTCTGTCCTGCCAGAGCGGGGATGTCGTGGGATGCCGGGCCCAGCGAGATGATGACGTTCACGGCGCTGTTCTTGTCGACGCGGGCGCCGGCGCCGGGGTCGGTGCGGATGACGAGATCGACGGGCACGTCGCGGCTGTGATCCTGGGCGGGCACCGCGGTCAGCCCTTCGGCGGCGAGGGCAGTCGTCGCCTCGTCCAGGGTGCGCCCCGACACGTCCGGAACGCCGACCTGCGAACCCGGTCCGGACCCGAACCACCAGCCGGCTCCGCCCGCGAGCGCCGCGAGCAGCAGTACGAGCACCACCAGCCATCCGCCCCGTCGCGCTCGGCGTCGACTGCGCAGCCGCAGGCGCGTGGAGTTGTCCACCGTCTCGGTGACCGTCGGAGCCGTGAAGGTCCCCGGCATGACCTTGGTGAGCTCACCCGAGTCGGCCCCGTCGTCGACCGCGACCACGCCGGCGGCCGGCGCTCGGACGACATGCGGGTAGACGCCGAGTTCCTTCTCGATCTCGCGTAGACGCTCGAGCATCGCGCGCGCATCGACCGGCCGGTCGTCGGGGTTGCGTTCGGTCGCCCACATCACGAGCTCGTCGAACTGCTCCGGGATGCCGGGATTGCGCGCGCTCGGGCGCGGGACGGAGTCGGTCGCGTGCTGGTAAGCGATCTGCATGGGCTGCTCGCCCTTGTACGGCTGCTCGCCGACGAGCATCTCGTAGAGCATGATGCCGAGGGCGTAGATATCGCTGCGTGCGTCGGCGGTTCCGCGGGTGACGAGCTCGGGCGCGAGGTAGGCGATCGTTCCCAGGAGCATCTGCCCGGTCGCCGTGTTCGCACTGGTCGCGCGCGCGAGTCCGAAGTCGCCGATCTTGATCCGCCCGTCCTCGGCGAGCAGGACGTTCTCGGGCTTCACGTCGCGGTGGACGATGCCCGCGCGGTGCGCGGCCGCGAGGCCGGACAGGACGGCATCCATGATCGTGATCGTCTGAGGGATGCTGAGGCGCTTCTGCTCTCGCAACAGCTCGCGCATGGTGATGCCGGGGAGGTACTCCATCACCAGGTACGCCATCTCGCCGTCCTGGCCCTGGTCGAAGACGTTGACCACGTGGGGGTCGGCAAGGCGCGCCGCCGCGCGCGCCTCCTGGATGAAGCGGCTCTGGAAGACCGTGTCATCGGAGAGATGGCTGTGCATCACCTTCAGGGCGACGCGGCGCTCGAGGCGCAGATCGGTCGCGACGTACACCGTCGCCATCCCCCCGCGAGCGATGCGAGCCCGGACGCGGTATCGTCCGTCGACCAGACGGCCGATCAGCGGGTCGGTCTGCTGGCTCGTGCTCACCCTGTGATTCTAGGGAGCCGGAACGCTCCGGTCCGGGAGCGGCTCACCCCTCACGGCATGTGCGCAGGCAATGCCGCGGCGCGCGGGCGCTCAGCCGAGTGCCGCGAGCCACGCGTAGGCGGTCTGCTCCCACGGCCCGTAACGCTCCGGATACGCCGAGACCTGCACGGACTGGGCGGCGGCGCCGAAGTCCATCGACTCCCACCCGGGCACATCCAGCAGTCCGCGTGTGATGAGACCGTCGGGGCCCGAAACCCCTTCGAAGAACGCGGTGGTCGAGAGCACGGGGTCGCGCACCTGGTCGGGACTTCCCCATCCGGTGCTGGGTCGCTGCTGGAACATCCCGAGCGAGTCGCGGTCGCCCCAATCGAGGTTGCGGATCCACGACTCGACCATCGCCGTGGCCAGAGCGATCGCGATGCCGCGATCGGGGACGCCCAGTTCGCGCCCGACCCGGATGATCGTCCGCGCGTTCTCGATCTGCTCCGCATCGAGATCGGTGGCCGGCGCCGCCGTGGGCACGGGCGTCTCGACCGCGGCGGGGGTCGCTCGGAGCACGGCGGCCGGCCCGGGGATCGCGAGGACCTGGCCGGGGTAGATGATGGCATCCCGCCCCAGCCCGTTGGCCTGCAACAGGGCATCGAGGCTCACGCCGTGCGCGTCGGCGATGGCCCACAGGGTGTCACCCGCGTTCACTCCGTAGGTCGCGGTCGCGCCGGTCGACGTATCGGCCCTCGCGACCGGAGCCGAAGACTCCGCGGCCGGGGCGATCCCGCCGGGAAGAACGAGCACTTGCCCGGGATGGATCACCGTGGTGGCCTCGAGCCCGTTCGCCGCACGCAGGGCGGACAGCTCGATTCCGACCCGTCGGGAGATATCCCACAGCGTGTCGCCGCTCTCCACGGTGTAGGTAGCCGGTGCGACCGCCTGCCGGGCGATAGTGAGGGGCGTCGGCGCCCCGATGCGCGTCTGATCGCGGGCTGCCGGACGCGGATCGGCCGTCGCCGCCGAGGCGGGGGAGACGCTCAGCGTCAACGCCAGTGTGCCGATCGTGCCGATCACACCGGTGGTGGCCGCGCGCGCCGCGCTCGGGCGGTGGTCGAGTCGTGACAACGGTCTTCTCCCTGTTCGCACCCGATTCGTACCGTCGCCACCGTGTCATGGAAGTAAATTCATGTCAACGGGTGCTATAAGAAGTGACTGCTGTGACAGAAGTGAGAATCGTGTCGACGGCGATGATCGCACCAATGGTGCGCTCGCGAGATGCGATAGTGGAAGGGTGACCGACGACATCGTCCCCGCGTCCACCCGCTGGCTCACTCTCCCCGACCTGGTCGAGGTTCTCCACGAACCGCTCGGCCGCGTGCGTCGACTGCTCGACGACAAGCACCTGATCGGCTCGCGCCGCCGCGGCGCGTTCGCGGTGCCGGAGATCTTCATCGTCGACGGACACCCGCTCTCGTCGCTGCGCGGCACGATCATCGTGCTGCAGGATGCCGGGTTCACCGACGACGAGGCCATCGACTGGCTGCTGAGCGAGGAGGACTCCATCGGCCAGGCACCGATCTCCGCACTCCGACAGGGGCGCAAGAGCGAGGTCCGCCGCGTCGCGCAGACGCTCGCTTGACGCTGACGCGTCTCACGCCGTGCGGCTGATCGATGCCTCCGCGAGTTCGCGCAGCTCGTCGACCGCTGACGGAGACAGTCGGGCATCGTGCAGCGCCCGCTGCGCTTCGGCGGCGTAAGCGCTGATCGCGGATTCGACCCGCTGCAGCGCACCGGTGGCGACGATGGTCTCCTGGATCTGCGCGATCTGCTCCGCCGTGAGTGCGGAGTCGCCGATGAGTCTGTCGAGCGCGGCACGCGTGTCGCCGGTCAGTCCCTCTCGGGTGTAGGCGACGAGGAGCGTGCGCTTGCCCTCACGCAGATCGTCACCCGACGGCTTCCCGGTGACAGCACTGTCGCCGAACACGCCGAGCACATCGTCGCGTAGCTGGAACGCGAGTCCCAGCGGGTGTCCGAAGGCGGCCAGAGCCGCCGACTGGGCGGCGTCGGCGCCGGCGAGCGCCGCGCCCAGGAGGAGGGGATGCTGGATGCTGTAGCGCGCGGACTTCAGCGAGGCGACGCGGAGGGCGCGCTCGGCGTGTTCCTCGTCGGGGGCCGTCGTGAACGCCGCCTCCTCGGCGATGTCGAGGAACTGGCCGATGGTGACCTCCCGGCGCATCAGCGCGTAGACCTCCCGCGCGGATGCCGCGTGTGACGCGTGCGCGAATCCCTGCTCGAGCAGATCGTCGCTCCAGGCGACGAGGAGGTCGCCGAGCAGGATCGCGGCGGACCGCCCGAACGCCGAGCCGTCGCCCGCCCAACCGGACTCCGCGTGCGCCGCCTCCAGCGCACGGTGCGCGGCGGGTTGTCCGCGCCGGGTGTCTGAGTTGTCGATGATGTCGTCGTGCACGAGCGCGGCGGCGTGGAACACCTCGAGCGCGGCGGCGGCATCGAGCACGGCGTCCGGGATCGCCTTCGCGTCCCCGCCGGCGTTCGCGACCGCGCGCCAGCCTGTGACGCAGAACCGCGCTCGTAGACGCTTTCCCCCGGCCAGGGTGCGCGTCGCGGCATCCAGGAAGACCTGCGCTTCGGGGCCGGCATCCGCCCACGCGAGGCGCTGCGCTGTCACGAACCTTGCCAGTCGCTGGGAAATGGCCTCGATCGGGTCGGCGGAAGCGTGCACGGGCCTAGCCTAGTTCTCGACCGCACGCGTAGAATCGACCGCACGAGATGCCGGTCCGAAACGGCGAGGAGGGGGCAGCATGCCGCTGTCAGAGCAGGAGCAGCGTCTGCTCGATGAGATGGAGCGCCATCTCATGAACAAGGACGCAGACGTCGTGAGCGCGTCCCGCGACGGCCGCACCCTCAGCTATCGCAACATCGTCTACGGCACCATCCTCGTGCTCGTGGGTCTCGGAGGCTTGATCGCGGGTGTGTCCACCGGCATCATCCCCATCGGCGTGATCGCCTTCCTGGTGATGGTGGGTGGCGTCGTTCTGGCCGCCACCCCCGCCAAGGGGCTCGCTGCGCTCAAGACGTCGCCGGAGCACAAGGGCCAGCGCAAGCCGTCCCGCACCGGGTCCTCGTCCTTCATGGACCGCATGAACGACCGTTGGGACCGCCGCCAAGACGGATCCTGACCGCAGCGCCGCGCACGACGCGAAGAGCACCGACCACGAGGTCGGTGCTCTTTTTTGTGCCCGGCGACGGCGCTGCGCGGCGCCGGGCGCTCCCGTCGATTCGCACCGGGGGAGCCCAGGGAACCGTTGCGCCCACGAAACCATAGTCAGGTGGAGGAAAGTGGAGTAAAGTGGTGCGCACCTTGATCGGGCCGGAGGAAGGGGGAGTGGCCGATGCTGCTGGGCACCTACACCCCCAAGCTCGACGACAAGGGCCGCCTCATCCTTCCGGCGAAGTTCCGAACCGACCTGGGTGACGGGGTCGTCGTGACGCGAGGCCAGGAGCGCTGCCTCTACGTGTTCAGCACGAAGGAGTTCGAGCGGGTCTACGAGAAGATCCGCGAGGCGCCCCTCACCAACAAGCAGGCGCGCGACTTCCAGCGCATGTTCCTGTCGGGCGCCAGCGACGAGAAGCCCGACAGCCAGAGCCGCATCACGATTCCGCCGCACCTGCGTGCCTACGCCAACCTCGACCGCGAACTCGTGGTCACGGGCGTCGGGGCCCACGCGGAGATCTGGGATGCGCAGGCCTGGAACGCCTACGCAGACAGCAACGAAGACAGCTACTCGGACATGGAGCAGGAGGTGATCCCGGGTCTGTTCTGAGCCGTGGCCGTGACTCCCAGCCGCACGCCCTGACGCACTTCCCCGGTGTCAGGTCAGGCGGATGGGGATCACGACTCCGGCCCACACCCCCCTCATCATGAGCACCTCCGACATCCACACCCCGGTCCTCCTCGAGCGCTGCGTCGAGCTGCTCTCTCCGGCCCTCGCCCACCCGGGCGCCGTTCTGGTCGATGCGACCGAGGGAATGGGCGGGCACTCCGAGGCCCTGCTGGAGCGCTTCGGCGACATCCGCCTCATCGGGCTCGATCGCGACACCGACGCCCTGCGGATCGCGGGGGAGCGGCTGGCGCGCTTCGGCGAGCGCGTCACGCTGGTGCACACCGTCTACGACGGGATCGCATCGGCCGTGCGCTCCGCCGGCGTCGATCGCGTCGACGGCATCCTCTTCGACCTCGGTGTCTCCTCGCTGCAGCTCGACGAGGCCGATCGCGGGTTCGCGTACGCACAGGATGCGCCGTTGGACATGCGCATGGACCAGACAACCGGCACGACGGCAGCGGAGATCGTCGCGACCTACGGCGAAGGCGATCTTCGCCGCATCTTCGAGCGCTACGGCGAAGAGAAGCTCGCCGGACGCTACGCACGGGCCATCATCTCCGCGCGCGCCGAGGCTCCGATCGAGCGGTCTGGGCAGCTGGTCGACATCCTCGTCGCTGCGACGCCGGTCGCCGTGCAGCGCGAGGGACGAGGGCACCCCGCCAAGCGTGTCTTCCAGGCTCTGCGCATCGAGGTGAACGCCGAACTGTCGGTCCTGGAGCGTGCCCTCCCGCCGAGCATGGACCTGTTGAACGTGGGCGGACGCATCGTCGTCATGAGCTACCAGTCGCTCGAGGATCGTCTCGTCAAGCGCGTGTTCGCGGATGCCGCGGCATCCACCGCGCCGGCGGGACTACCCGTCGAGCTTCCCGAGCACGCTCCGCGATTCCGGCTCGTGGTCAAGGGCGCCGAGCTGGCCTCCGAAGAAGAGAAGGCACGCAATCCGCGGGCCGCACCCGTGCGCCTGCGCGCGGCCGAACGCATCCGGGAGGCGGCATGAGTGTGCCGGCAGAGAGCAACCTCGATCCGTTCGTGGGGGCGGCTCCCCTTCCGTTGCGCACCCCGGGGGCGCCGGCGCGTCGGCTTCATGCGGTCGAGCAGCCCGCGCCGCGACGCCGTCCGCGCCTCGTCTACGGCATCGTCGCGGTCAGCGGCGCGCTGCTGATCGGCGGCGCGCAGATGGGGCTGTCGATCCTGACGACGCAATCCTCGTACGAGCTGTCGACTCTCGGTGATCAGCAGCGCAGTCTCGACTGGCAGAAGCAGATGCTGCAGGACAGCATCGCCGGCCTGAGCTCGCCGCAGTACCTCGCCGCGAATGCGGAGGCGATGGGCATGGTCACCGGCCAGGCGCCGACCTATCTGCGGCTCAGCGACAACGCCGTCATCGGCACGGCCGCCGGCCTGACCGGTGCGAGCGCGGTGAACGCGTTGAGCAAGGCCGCCGTCGGCAACGCCCTCGTCAGCGGACGCCCGCTCGTCGGAGACCCCGCGGCGAGCCTCGGCGCGACCGGCGGCAGCTCGGTCGTCGACAAGGCCATCCCCGATACCACGACACCCCCTGCCATCGCCGACGGCCTGCCCGTCCCCGCCACACACTGAGTCCATGACGACACGAGCAACACGCAGCCCGCGGCGCCGCACCGTCGTCGCCCTCGCCGTCGTCCTGGTGGTCCTGTCCGCCTTCGTCGTGCGTCTGGTGGACATCCAGGTGGTCAACGCGCGCGAGCACGTCGACGACTCGGAGCAGTTCGCGACCGGGGCCAAGAGCACCCTCTACGGCGCGCGCGGCGACATCGTCGACGACAACGGCGTCGTGCTCGCGAGCAGCACGACGCTCTACGACGTGCAGATCGACCCCATGCTCGCGGCGCAGGGTGCGGTGCAGGCCGATGCCGGCGGCAACGCGATGACGGATGCCGACGGCAAGAACATCATGACGCCGTGGACCGACGTGGCGCCCAAGATCGCCGCGATCACAGGTCAGTCGGCTGCGGATGTCGAGAAGATCGTGTCCGACGCGCTGGCCGAGAACTCGGCGTCGCGATTCGCGTATGTGAAGCGGTACGTCTCCACGGAGGAGTACCGCGCACTCGCGGCGCTCAAGCTCCCGTTCCTGACCTTCCCCCTCCACCCCTCTCGCACCTACCCCGACGGTGCGGTCGCGGGCAACCTGATCGGTTTCGTCGGGTCCGACGGGGACCCTCTGGAGGGACTGGAGTCTCTGCAGAACTCCTGCCTCCAGGCAACGGACGGCTCGTTGACCTACCAGCGCGGGGCGGACGGTGTCATCATCCCCGGCACCGAAATCGAGAAGCCGGCCGTCAACGGCGGCACACTGAAGCTCACGATCGACAGCGATCTGCAGTGGTTCATGCAGCAGCTGATCGCCGAAGAGACCGCGCGCTACCAGGCCGACTGGGGCGGCATCATCGTCATGGAGGCGAAGACCGGCAAGATTCGGGCCCTCGCCGAGACGAACACGGTCGACCCCAACGATCCCGGCGCCTCCGACCCCGACAATCGCGGTTCGCGGCTGCTTCGCGTCTCCTACGAGCCGGGATCGACGTTCAAGCCCGTGACGGCCGCCACCGTCATCGAGCAGGGCGGTCTCACGCCGACCTCCACGGTCGAGACGCCAGACCGCATCCAGTTCCCCAACGGTGCGGTGATCAACGACTCCGAGAGTCACCCCACGCAGAACCTGACGCTCACCGGCGGGCTCGTGGAGTCCTCCAACGTCGCCATGTCGCAGTTCGGCGCGCAGGTTCCCGCCGAGACGCGCTACGACTACCTGAAGCGCTTCGGCGTGGGCGACGGCACAGCGCTGAACTGGTCGGGCGAGCCCACCGGAGAAGTCCGCGACGCCTCCACCTGGGACAACCAGACCTTCTACACGACGACCTTCGGGCAGGCCTTCACGGTGACCCCGACGCAGGTGACGAGCCTGTTCCAGACGATCGCCAACGGCGGAGTGCGGATGCCGGCACAGCTCGTGGAATCCTGCACGAAGCCCGACGGCACCGTCGTCACGCCGACCTTGCCCGCCCCCGTCCAGGTCATCAAGCCGCAGACCGCCGCCGAAGTCTCCCAGATGCTCGAGAACGTCTACGCCCAGGGCACGCTCGCCGATGACATCAAGATCCCCGGCTACCGACTGGCCGTCAAGACGGGTACCGCT
This sequence comes from Microbacterium sp. 69-7, assembly GCF_001897985.1. Classification (NCBI taxonomy): domain Bacteria; kingdom Bacillati; phylum Actinomycetota; class Actinomycetes; order Micrococcales; family Microbacteriaceae; genus Microbacterium; species Microbacterium sp. 69-7. The sequence goes on from NZ_MKRU01000057.1 coordinate 48,897, forward strand.
CAGATTCCGGACGGCCACGGCGGCTACAAGGACAACCTCTTCATGACCTCGCTGGCCGGTTACGCCCCGGCTGATGATCCGCAGTACGTTGTGTTGACCCTTTTCAACGAGCCGAAGACCAACACGATGTCTTCGGCCAACCGCTCGGTCTTCAAGAAGGCCATGACCCAGGTGCTGACGCACTACCGGGTGATGCCCTCGGGCTCGGACACCCCGCTGCTGCCCGTGACACAATGACGACACCGTGACGCGCCACCGCGCGTGAGGAACGAACCCTATGATCCGGATGACGCTCGCCGAGGTCGCCGCCGCTGTGGCGGGCACCCTGCACCCGGCCCCCCACGACACCCCTGACACCGTCGTCGACGGCAACGTCGACACCGACTCGCGCGAGATCAGCGCCGGCGACATCTTCGTCGCCAAGCCCGGAGAGGTCACCGACGGCCACAACTTCGTGGCCGGAGCCGTCGCCTCGGGCGCCGTCCTCGCGATCGTCGAGCGACGCGTGGAGGCGCCGGTCAGTCAGATCGTCGTTGCGGACGCCGTCGCGGCCCTGTCCGACCTCGCCCGCACCGTGGTCGCCGCCGCGCGCGACCGTGGACGGCTCCAGATCGTCGGCATCACGGGGTCCAATGGCAAGACGACCACGAAGAACATGCTCGCCCGCATCCTGGAGGCGGAGGGCGAGACCGTCGCCCCGCGCGGCTCGTTCAACAACGAGGTCGGCGCACCCCTGACGATGCTGCGGGTCCGGGAGGACACGCGCTTCCTGGTCAGCGAGTTCGGCGCATCCGGCCCCGGTGAGATCACGAGGCTCGCCGGACTGGTCACCCCCGACGTCGGCGTCGTCCTCATGGTGGGGCTGGCTCATGCGGGAGGCTTCGGCGGCGTCGAGGAGACGCTGAAGGCGAAGACCGAACTCGTTCAGGCGGTACGCCCCGGTGGGGTTGCCGTGCTGAACCGCGATGACGCGCGTGTCGCCACGATGGCCGACGTCGCGGCATCCCGCGGTGTGGACGTGCGGTGGTTCGGGAGGGGATCCGCCGCCGACGTGCGTGCCGAGGACGTCGAGGTCACGGCCGCCGGCACGACGTGCACCATCGTGGCCCCCGAGGGGCGGTGGCCGCTGCGGCTGCGTGTCCTCGGGGAACATCACGTCATGAACGCGCTGGCCGCGTTGACCGCCGCGCGCGAGCTCGGGGTCGCTCTCGACGCGGCGATCGCACGGTTGGAGACGCTCGAGATCGCCGAACGCTGGCGGATGCAGCCGATGGGCTCGGAGCGGGTTCGCATCATCAACGACGCGTACAACGCGAGCCCCGACTCGATGGCCGCGGCCCTGCGCACGCTCGCACAGATCGCCGGCCCGGGCGAGCGCAAGGTCGCCGTGCTGGGAGCGATGAGCGAGCTCGGCGAGCTCGCCGGCGAGGAGCACGACCGCGTCGGCCTGCTCGCGGTGCGTCTGCGCATCGAACGCATCGTCGTCGTCGGCCGCGACGCCCGCCGTCTGTACCTCGCCGCCGTCGGCGAGGGCTCGTGGGACGGCGAAGCCGTCTTCTTCGAGACGTCCGACGACGCGTTCGAGTATCTTCGCGGTGAGCTCCGCGACGGCGACCGAGTGCTCGTGAAATCGTCCAACTCCGCGGGCCTGCGGCACCTCGGCGATCGTCTGGGAGAATCGTTCTCGTGAGATCACTGCTGGCGGCTGCGACGATCTCGCTCGCGTTCACCCTCTTTCTCACGCCGCTGTTCATCCGGCTGTTCGAGAAGCTCGGCTGGGGTCAGGTCATCCGCACCCCCGAGAACGCGCACAATCCCAGCCATCAGACGAAGCGCGGAACACCCACCATGGGCGGCATCGTCTTCATCGTGGGCTCGATCGTCGGGTACTTCGTCGGAACGCTCACCGGGGGAGCGCCGCCGTCCATCTCGGGTCTGCTCGTCATCTGGATGATGGTCGGGTTCGGCGTCGTCGGTTTCATCGACGACTTCATGAAGGTGCGCCAGCAGCGCAGCCTCGGTCTGTCGGGGTGGCGCAAGATCGTCGGCCAGGTGATCGTGGCGGTTCCCTTCGGCATCATGGCGCTGAACTTCCCCGACGCGCGCGGGGAGACGCCGGCCTCGCCCTACGTCTCCTTCTTCCGGGACATCCCGATGCTGTCGTTCTTCGCGCTGGGCGCGGTGGTCGGCTGGATCGTCTACCTCATCTGGATCACGTTCATCTCGGTGGCGTGGTCGAACTCGACCAACCTCACCGACGGCCTCGACGGGCTCGCAACCGGGTCCGGCATCTTCACCGTCTCCGCGCTGAGCCTGGTGACCTTCTGGCAGTTCCAGCAGCGTTGCGCGAGCGAGGCGCTCGTGACCGCGTACGTGGGCGGCTGCTACGCGACGCCCGACCCGATGGACCTCACGATCATCGCGGCATCCTTCGTGGGCGCGCTCGTGGGCTTCCTCTGGTGGAACGCGCCGAAGGCGAAGATCTTCATGGGGGACGTCGGCTCGATGGCCATCGGCGGTGTGATCGCCGCGATGGCGATCCTTTCGCGTGCCGAGCTGCTCTCCGTCATCATCGCCGGCGTCTTCATCATCGGCCCGGGGTCGGTGATCCTGCAGCGCATCTACTTCAAGGCCACCGGCGGCAAGCGCCTCTTCCTCATGAGCCCGTTCCACCATCACCTCGAGATGCGCGGCTGGCCAGAGATCACGATCGTCGTGCGCATGTGGATCATCGCCGGCATGCTCGCGGTGACCGGCGTCGCCCTCTTCTACGTCGAATGGCTGTCGGCACTGTGACGGGTGTGCGCGACCTCGATGCCCTGCGCAGCTGGCATGCCGACTGGCGTGGACTGCGCGTCGCCGTGCTCGGTCTGTCGATGACCGGATTCTCCGTCGCCGACACCCTCGCGGAGCTCGGCGCGGACGTCCTCGTGCTCAGCGAGTCGGCGAGCGAGGAGTACGCGCGACTTCTGCCCGTGATCGGCGCGCGTTTGCACCTGGGAGCGCTGAGCGCCGTTCCGGACGAGCTCGTCGACTTCGACCCCGAGGTGGTGGTGGCCTCGCCCGGCTTCGCGCCCCACCATCCCGTGATCGCGTGGACCCGCGAGCGGGGGACCGCCCTGTGGGGGGATATCGAGCTCGCCTGGCGCGTCCGCGACAAGGTGCTGCGCGCCGATGGTACGCCCGCGGATTGGGTGCTGATCACCGGCACCAACGGCAAGACGACGACGACCCAGCTCACCGCGACGATGCTCGTGGCCGGCGGACTCCGTGCCGCGCCGTGCGGGAACATCGGCGTACCGATCCTGGATGCGGTGCGTGACCCGAGCGGGTTCGACGTGCTCGTCGTCGAGATCTCCAGCCACCAGCTGTGGTATCTCTCACTGCAGGAGGGATCGGAGCCGGTGTCGCCGTTCGCGAGCGTGTGCCTGAACCTCGCCGATGACCACCTGCAGTGGCACGGTTCGTTCGCCGCGTACCGCGATGCGAAGGCGATCGTGTACCAGCACACGCGCGTCGCGTGCGTCTACAACAAGTCCGACATCGCAACCCGCATCATGGTCGAGCAAGCCGATGTCGTCGACGGATGCCGAGCGATCGGCTTCGATCTCGGGGTTCCGGGTCCGAGCGATCTCGGGATCGTCGACGGCATCGTCGTCGACCGTGCCTTCCTGGAGGATCGGCGCACCAGCGCGCTCGAGATCACAACGCTGGACGAGCTCGCTGCGCAGGGTCTGATCGCGCCGCACATCGTGGCGAACATCCTCGCCGCGTCCGCGCTGGCTCGCTCGCTCGATGTAGCGCCCGCGCGCATCGCGGAGGCCTTGCGTGGTTTCCGGCTCGACGCCCACCGCATCGAGGTCATCGCCACCGCAGGCGGCATCACCTGGATCGACGACTCCAAGGCGACCAACCCGCACGCGGCCGCGTCGTCGCTGGCAGCGTTCCCGGGAGCGGTCTGGGTCGTGGGCGGCGACATGAAGGGCGTGGACATCGGCGAACTGGTCGCCGCGCGCGGCCCGAGCGTGAAGGCCGTCATCGTCATCGGGGTCGAACGCACACCGATCACCGACGCGTTCGCGCGACACGCGCCGGCCATTCCCGTGTTCGAAGTGGACCACGCTCAGACTGAAGACGTCATGGCAGACGTGGTCGCTGCGGCGGCACGGATCGTCCGTGACGGTGACGTGGTCCTCCTCGCCCCCGCTGCGGCATCCTTCGACCAATTCGACTCGTATGCCGACCGCGGCCGGCGATTCGCGATGGCCGTGCGGGAATGGACGTCCTCGTCCGCCTCGCAGACACCGAACGAGAACGGCGCGACAGACGCAGGGGGAGCCGATGACCACGACGACCCCGCCGACCCGTCCCGCCGCTGACGGTCCCGACGACGCCGCGACGTCGGGCTTCGCGGCGCGGGTGTCTCTGGGTCGCGTGTTCGCCCCCGTCTCGAGCGAGTTCCTGCTCGTCGCCTCGACCGCGCTGCTGTTGACCGGCTTCGGGCTCATGATGGTCCTCTCCGCGACGATGGCCTCGGCTATGGCTGCCGGTCAGAGCCCGTTCGAGGTCGTCATGAAGCAGGCGATTTTCGCCGTCATCGGCATCCCGCTCATGTTCATCGCGAGCAGGCTGCCCGTCGCGTTTTGGAAGCGGATCGCCTGGCCCGCTCTGATCGTGGCCACCTGCTTCCAGATGCTCGTGTTCGTCCCGGGCCTCGGGGTCATCAACGACGGCAACCAGAACTGGATCCAGATCGGCGGCCTGCAGGCACAGCCGTCGGAGTTCCTCAAGCTCGCCCTCGCGCTCTGGCTCGGCTACGTGCTGTTTCGCAAGCAGACGCTGCTGGGGTCCTGGACGCACGTGTTCATTCCGGTCGTGCCCGTCGGCGGTCTCGTGATCGGACTGGTCGCGGTCGGCAGCGAAGACCTCGGTACCGGCATGATCTTGATGGCGATCCTGCTGGGCTGCCTGTTCTTCTCCGGCGTGAAGCTGCGCATCTTCATCGTCCCGCTGATCGTCGTGGTGGTCTCCGCCGTGTTCTTCGCGGTGACCAACTCGAACCGCATGGCGCGCATCATGAGCAGCTTCGTCAACTTCGACTCGATGGACTGCTACAACGCGGCTGTCGGTGACTGTTATCAGGCGGTGCACGGAGTGTGGGCCCTCGCCAACGGGGGGCTCTTCGGGCTGGGGCTGGGAAACTCGCGCGAGAAGTACGGCTGGCTGCCGGCGCGGTCGAACGACTACATCTTCGCGATCCTCGGTGAGGAACTCGGACTCGTCGGCTGCGCCGTGGTGCTCCTGCTGTTCACGGTGTTCGCGATCGCCGCCTTCCAGATCATCCGTAAGACCCGCGACCCCTTCATCCGCATCGTCACGGGCGGCATCATCGTCTGGATCGTCGGGCAGGCCCTCGTCAACATCGGTGTCGTCCTGCGTCTGCTGCCGGTTCTGGGGGTGCCGCTGCCGTTCATGTCACAGGGCGGTACCTCGCTGCTGTCGGTCCTGTTCGCCTGCGGTGTGCTGCTGTCCTTCGCGCGGACGATCCCCGTCGGTCCCGCTTCGACCGCGATCGCCGCTGAGTCGCTGTCCCGCCGCCGGTAGGCTCTCTCGGGTGACGACGCCGGCTTCCTCGACGACCTATCTCCTCGCCGGCGGCGGCACCGCCGGGCACGTGAATCCGCTGCTCGCGGTCGCCGACGGGTTGCGGGCGAGGGATGCCGCGGCATCCGTGCTCGTCCTCGGCACGCGCGAAGGGCTCGAAGCCCGTCTCGTGCCCGAACGCGGATACGAGCTGCTGATCGTCGACAAGGTCCCCTTTCCGCGCCGGCCGAACCTCGCCGCGCTCCGGTTCCCGCTGGCGTGGCATCGCGCCGTCGGGCAGGTGCGGCGGCACATCCGCGACCGCCGGGTCGATGTGGTCGCCGGCTTCGGCGGATACGCCTCGGCTCCCGCGTATGTGGCCGCCCGCCGCGAAGGCGTGCCGTACGTCGTGCACGAGGCCAACGCGCGCCCTGGACTGGCGAACATCTTGGGCGCCCGGCGCGCGGCGGGCGTGGGAGCGGCGTTCCCCGACACCCCGCTGCGCGGCGCCCAGACGGTCGGTATGCCGTTGCGCGCGGAGATCGTCGAGCTCGATCGCACGACGATGCGCGACGAGGCGGCGCGCTTCTTCGGCCTCGACCCGGCCCGTCCCGTGCTCCTCGTGTTCGGCGGATCGTTGGGCGCGCGCCGGCTCAACGAGACGTTCGCCGCGGCATGGCCCGCGGTCATCGACGCCGGCTGGCAGCTGCTGCACGCCGCGGGGGAGCGCGACCCGATCGTCGACCCGGGACACCCCGACTACCGGATCGTTCCCTACCTCGACCGGATGGACCTCGCGCTGGCGCTGGCGGATCTCGTGGTCTCGCGCTCGGGCGCGGCCACCGTGAGCGAGGTGTCGGCTCTCGGCATCCCCGCGGTGTACGTGCCGTACGCCGTCGGCAACGGAGAACAGGCGCTCAACGCGCGCGGAGCCGTGGCCGCCGGCGCCGCACAGCTGATCGAGGATGCCGCGTTCAGCCCCGACCGCGTGCGTGAGCAGATCGTGCCGCTGCTGCGCGACGACGCGGCGCTGTCGGCGATGCGTGCCGCGGCGCAGGCGCGAACCGCCGCCGCGCGTGCCGGCACGGCCTCGGTGATCGCAATGCTGGATCGGGCGCTCGCGGGCTGAGCGTGTATGGCGGGGCCGATCGGTTTCGTCCGTCCTGTTCTGTCGCTGCGCGTGCCGCACCGCGACAAGTGGGGACGGATGAGGCTCAGGGAGCGGTGGGCGCGCTGCGCAACGCGGCGTGAACGAGCGCGAGAGCCTGCTCGGGATCGATGCGCAGCGTGCGGACCTGGTCGACGAAGCTCGCGGCGGCGCGCTGCGCTTCCCGGAGGGCCGCGTCACCCTGCGGGGCGACGAAGGTGCCGTTGCGCCCGCGTGTCTCGATGATGCCGGCCGATTCGAGCTCGCGGTAGGCGCGCGCGACGGTGCCGGGTGCGAGGCCGAGATCCTCGGCCAGTCGGCGCACGGTCGGCAGACGGGTGCCCGGTGCGAGCGTGCCGGTCGAGACGTCGTCGATGAGCTGTCGCCGCAGCTGCTCGAACGGAGGGACTGCGGATGCCGGGTCGATGACGATCATGCGATGCTCCTCGCGGTCACGTGGATGCCGTCCGGATGGAGTCGTCGGGGAACGGCTGCGCCCTGCGTGGGGTAGAGGTACGTGAGAGGCAGCAGGAGTATCACGAACACGCTCGCGGTCCACCCGGGATCGCCGTCGGGTCCCGAGAACATGGCGACGCCGGCGATCAGCGCCGCGGCGATGCAGAGCGCAGCCGCACCTTGACGGCACCCGTTGAGTGCCGCGACGCGGAGGGCATCGTCCCAGGCCAGTTCGAGTTCGGAACCGGCCGGTTGCGGGCGGCGGACAATCGCGGCCTCGAGGCGCGGGAGAACGACGCATGTTGCGAGGGCGACCGCGGTGACCACGAGCGCGACCGCAGCCAGATCGATACGGGAGACGCTGCCTGCGGCGAGGCTCGAGGCCACCCCTACACCGCACGTCAGCGCGACTCCCAGGAGGATCCAGGTGAGCGCGCGGGGGAGCCCGGCGAGGTCGTCGCCGACGGTGGTTCCACGCGATCGCGCGATCCGGATCGAACCCTGCGCCGGCGCGAAGAGGCGTTCGTGCAGCGTCGACCAGCAGGAGACGACGAGCATGGTCACGTACATCGCCGGGATGAGGATGCCGAGTGGGGAGAACGTGGTCAACCCGAGCGGGGTGAGCAGAAGCAGTCCGCCGACGGCGCCGGCAGAGGACAATGCAAGGTAGTCCACCAGCTTTCGGCGTCGCATGTACGCCTCCAGAGCGGCCGCCGAGGCCGCCGGCACCGGCAGCGCCGCGCGGTCCGCGAAGCGTGCCAGGGCGCGCTCTCCCACGGAACGCCCACGCCAGGCGTTCAACGCGCCGATCGCGCCGGACACCGTGATGGCGCCGACGAGAGTCCCGAGCACGATGTTCAGGTGATCCGGGTCGGTCATGTTCGAATTGTACCACCGTCCGTACCAAATGTGTCATAACAAAAGCTGGATGGCGGTGGCGGCGGCGCGTTCGTGCGCCGCGCGCCGCAGCATCCGCCCAGGCGGCCTCGACCTAGACTTGACGAGCCATGATTCGACCCGACCTGAGCCTGCCCATCCCCGAGGACATCACCGCCGCCCACTTCATCGGGATCGGTGGATCGGGCATGTCGGGGCTGGCCGGCATGTTCCTCGATCGGGGCATCCGCGTCTCGGGCTCCGACCGTGCCGACAGCGCCGCCCTGCGCGCTCTCGCTGCGCGGGGCGCCACGGTGCATGTCGGGCACGATGCGGCCAATCTCCCCGACGATGTCGACGCCGTGATCCACACCGGCGCCATCTGGCCGCAGAACCCGGAGTACGTGCTCGCGAAGGAGCGCGGGCTGCCCGTGATCCACCGCTCCCAGGCGCTGTACTGGCTGATCGGAGGGCGCAGGCTCGTGAGCGTCGCGGGGGCTCACGGCAAGACGACGTCCACCGGCATGCTCGTGACGGCGCTGCGTGCACTCGGAACGGCGCCGACGTTCGTGAACGGGGGCGTCATCGCCGATCTCGGTGTCTCCAGCGGCACGGGCGGGGATGAGCTGTTCGTCATCGAAGCCGACGAGTCCGACGGCACGTTCCTGCTGTACGACACGTCAGTCGCATTGATCACCAACGTCGATCCCGACCACCTCGACCACTGGGAGTCGCGCGACGCCTTCTACGACGGCTTCGTCCGCTTCGGCGACGCGGCACGAGAGGCCGTCGTCATCTCTGCCGACGACTCCGGCGCTCGCCGGGTCGCTCAGGCTCTTCGCCATGAGCGGATCGTGACGTTCGGGGAGGATGCCGCCGCCGACGTCCGTCTGAGCGACATCGTGACCGAAGGTCCCGTCTCGTTCGCGCTCACGCACGACGGCGAGACGGTGACCGGGCGGCTCGCCGTTCCGGGAGCCCACAACGCGGTCAACGCGGCGGGGGCCGTGGCGGTGCTGCTCACGCTCGGCTACGCCCTCGAGCCGGCCCTGCGTGCCGTGGAGGAGTTCGGGGGTACGGTGCGACGCTTCGAGCTCCACGGCGTCGAGCGCGGGGTGAGCGTCTACGACGACTACGCGCACCATCCCACCGAGGTGGCCGCCGCGCTCGCCGCGGCGCGCAGCGTCGTCGGCGACGGTCGCATCATCGCGATCCAGCAGCCGCACACATACTCGCGAACGCAGGAGATGTACCGCGAGTTCGCCGACGTGCTCGAGTCGTACGCAGATCACACCGTCATGCTCGACGTCTACGGGGCGCGCGAGGACCCGGTGCCCGGCGTGACGGGGGAGCTCGTGAGCGGAGCCTTCCGCGATCCCTCCAAGGTGCACTACGTGGCCGACTGGCAGGAGGCGGCCGAGTACACCGCGACCGTCGCGCGGGAGGGCGATTACGTCATCACGCTCGGTTGCGGCAACGTGTACCAGATCATCCCGCAGGTGCTCGAGGCGCTGTCGACGCCGACGGCGGAGGCATAGTCCATGCGGCGGCCGACGCCCCTCCCGGCGCCGGATCAGGCGGCGCCCGACCGTGAGTCGGCGCAGGATCGTGGCGTCGAGCCGCCCGTGCGTCAGGTCGGTCCACCCCGCCGGGCGGACGCTCCCGTCGAGGAAGACGTCGCGGACCGCGACGATCATCTCACCGCCCCGCTGATGCCCCTCTGGGTGTCGTCGTCGCCACGAATCGATGAGCCGGCGGATATCTCGGTCGGTGAGGAAGAAGCGCCTGTCGGCGTGCGCGAGGTGTGGGCGGCCGCACGGGCGAGACGCCGCGCGTTGCGCGCCGAGGTGCGGCGGTTCACCGCGCGCCAGCGTCGGCGGCGGATGGCCTGGATCGTCGCGGGCTCGGCGCTCCTTCTGCTCGTGCTGGGTACCCTCGGCGTCGCGTACAGCCCGCTCTTCGCGGTGCAGCAGATCACCGTCGTCGGCACATCGACGCTGGATCCCGCGTCCGTCGAGACCGCGCTGGACGGGCAGCTGGGCACTCCGCTGCCGCTGGTCGACTCCTCCGCCGTCAAGGCCGCTCTCGTGAAGTTCCCGCTCGTGGAGTCGTACTCGCTGGAAGCGCGACCGCCCCACGAGCTCGTGGTGCGCATCGTCGAGCGCACTCCGATCGGGTCCATTCAGACTCCCGCCGGCTTCACTCTGGTGGATGCCGCGGGTGTCGCCCTGTCGACCGCGCCCCAGCCGGCCGCAGGGCATCCCGTGCTCACCGTGACCGGCGGGCTCTCCTCACCCGCCTTCACTGCCGTCGGAACGGTCTTCCGAGCCCTCCCGGGCGACATCCGGGCTCAGGTCACCGCGATCGCGGCGACCTCTCCCAATGACGTCACCCTCACCCTCGGCTCCGGCGGAACCACGGTGGTCTGGGGCAACGCCGATGACTCGCCGCTGAAGGCCAAGAATCTCGCCGCGATCATGACGGCGCGCCCCGGGGCGCGCAGCTACGACGTGTCGTCGCCGAGCACGATCGTCGTTCGGTAGCACTCGACACGCTTTTCTGCGCGACACGCCCCCAGCCTCTCGGTCCGCGGGAGGGCTGCCGCATACCTTCAATCAAGGAATTGCATACTGAGCAATTCTTTAAACCTCAACTAGAGGTTCAAGGTTTAGCAGTCAGGGTTCGGGACACAATGGAGGCCGGCATGAGCCAGAACCAGAACTACCTCGCGGTGATCAAAGTCGTGGGTGTGGGTGGCGGCGGCGTGAACGCCGTCAATCGGATGATCGAGCTCGGGCTGCGGGGTGTCGAGTTCATCGCGGTGAACACCGACGCTCAGGCTCTGCTGATGAGCGACGCGGACGTCAAGCTCGACGTGGGTCGTGAGCTCACTCGCGGGCTCGGCGCCGGCGCCGATCCCGAGGTGGGCCGTCGCGCCGCCGAGGATCACGCGGAGGAGATCGAGGAAGCCCTCGCGGGTGCCGACATGGTCTTCGTCACCGCGGGCGAGGGCGGCGGTACGGGAACCGGCGGCGCACCCGTCGTCGCACGCATCGCGAAGTCGATCGGCGCGCTGACCATCGGTGTCGTCACCAAGCCCTTCAGCTTCGAGGGACGCCGCCGGCAGAGCCAGGCCGAGGCGGGCGTCGCGAAGCTCAAGGAGGAGGTCGACACCCTCATCGTCGTGCCCAACGACCGACTGCTGGAGATCAGCGACCGCGGCATCTCCATGATCGAGGCCTTCGCCACCGCCGACCAGGTGCTGCTCGCGGGTGTTCAGGGCATCACCGACCTGATCACCACGCCGGGTCTGATCAACCTCGACTTCGCCGACGTCAAGAGCGTCATGCAGGGTGCCGGCTCCGCCCTCATGGGCATCGGGTCTGCGCGCGGTGCCGACCGGGCCATCAAGGCCGCCGAGCTCGCGGTCGAGTCCCCCCTGCTGGAAGCGTCCATCGAAGGCGCGCACGGCGTCCTGCTGTCGATCCAGGGTGGATCCAACCTGGGCATCTTCGAGATCAATGACGCCGCACAGCTCGTCAAGGAGGCTGCGCACCCCGAGGCCAACATCATCTTCGGCACCGTCATCGACGACACGCTGGGCGATGAGGTGCGGGTCACGGTGATCGCCGCGGGCTTCGACGGTGGCGAGCCGCAGGCGCGCATCGAGCCCATCACCGCGGCGCGCCCGGCGGCGCCCCTGGTGCCGGCCGTGCCCGCCGAAGAGGCCGCACGAGAGGGTGCGGCGGTCGAGGACAAGCAGGCTGTCACCGTGTCGGCCCCCGTGGCGGAGTCCTACGACTCGGTGTACGGCGACGACGACCTGGACATTCCCGACTTCCTGAAGTGACCGCGCTGGCCGAACGACTCGCCGCCCTGGACGCCCGCATCGCGGATGCGGCCAGGGCGGTCGGTCGCGACCCCGGTGAGCTGACGCGCATCGTCGTCACCAAGTTCCACCCCGCGCGGCTGATCGACGATCTCGCCGCGCTCGGCGTGCACGACGTGGGCGAGAGTCGGCAACAGGAGTTGAGCGCCAAGCGGGCCGAGACGGCCGGCAGAGTCCACGACGTGCGATGGCACTTCATCGGGCAGCTGCAGACCAAGAAGGCCAAGGCGGTGCGCGCGGCATCCGACTGCGTGCACTCCGTCGACCGCGATCGCGTCGCCGACGCCCTGCATGCCGCCGATCCCGAGGGCAGTCCTCTCGACGTGTTCCTCCAGGTCAATCTCACGGACGATCCCGCCCGTGGGGGAGCGGCCCCGAGCGAGGTCGACGCCCTGGCGACGCACATCGCCGCGCGGTGCGCGTCGCTGCGCCTTCGCGGCGTCATGGCCGTCGCGCCGCTCGCGGCGGCGCCCGCGGAGGCGTTCGAACGTCTCGCCGGCGCGGCGGCGACGGTACGTCGCGTCGTTCCGGATGCCGCGTGGATGTCGGCGGGGATGTCGGGAGATTTCGCCGAAGCGATCGCCGCCGGCGCGACACACCTGCGGATCGGCACTGCAATCACGGGACCGCGCCCTGACCGCGGCTAGCCTCAGAACAGACGAGCAAACGGAGGAATGCGATGTCGAACCCGCTCAAGAAGACCATGGTGTACCTGGGCCTCGCCGATGAGGAAGAGGTCTACGAAGAGCCCGCTGCCGAGACGCCTGCTCGCCGTGAGCGCTCGAGCGAGCGCCCGATCGAGAAGGCGGCCCCTGTGACCCCGCTTCACCGTCCCGCCGTCGTGCGTCAGCCCACCGCAGGCACCGTCAGCGAGATTCTCACGGTGCACCCCAAGCAGTACCGCGACGCGCAGATCATCGCGGAGAACTTCCGCGACGGCATCCCGGTCATCATCAACCTCTCGCAGATGAGCGATGCCGACGCGCGGCGCCTCATCGACTTCGCGAGTGGGCTGTCGCTCGGCCTGTACGGTCGCATCGAGCGCGTGACGAGCAAGGTGTTCCTCCTCTCGCCCGAGAACGTCGCGATCTCCGGTGACGGCACGGTGGCTCAGGCCGACCCTGAGTCCGCGCCCTTCACTCAGTAGTCGTGGAGTTCATGCGCCTGGCGGCATTCGTCGTCGACGTCCTTCTCCTGCTCTACATCCTCGTGCTGCTGGCGAGACTCGTTCTCGAGTACATCCCGATGTTCAACCGCCAGTGGCGTCCGCGGGGATTCGGTCTCGTCTTCGCCGAGGCCGTCTTCACTCTCACCGATCCGCCGCTACGGTTCTTCCGCCGGCTGATTCCTCCGTTGCGGATCGGCCCTATCGCCCTCGACCTCGGTTTTCCGGTGACGATGTTGGCCTGCTTCGTGCTGCTGACGATCGTCCGCGTCATCGAGCGTCTCTAGCCCCCGTCGCACGCCCCACCACCGCCGACTACACTTGGTCAGTACGGCTCGCCGGTGGCGGGCCGACCGAATCGGCCCGCGTCGTGAGCCCCGAAAGAGGAAACACCATGGCTTTGACCCCGGAAGACGTCGTCACGAAGCAGTTCCAGCACGTGCGATTCAAGGAGGGTTTCGACCCGGATGAGGTCGACGACTTCCTGGACGAAATCGTCGTCGAGTGGCGTAAGACGATCGCCGAGAACGAAGAGCTGAAGGCGAAGCTCGCTGCGTACGAGTCCGGTGAGTCCTCTCCCGCGGAGGTCGTCGAGGAGTCTGCTCCCGCCGTCGTCGAGTCCGTTCCCGCTCCCGCGGTCGAGGCTCCCGCAGCCGGCGGCGTGGCCGCTTCTGCCGGCATCATCGAACTGGCCCAGCGCCTGCACGACGAGCACGTCGCCGAAGGCCAGGCCCAGCGCGACAAGCTCATCTCCGAGGCACAGGCCAAGGCCGCCTCGATCCTCGCCGAGGCCGAGGCCAAGGGCCGCGACGAGATGGCACGCCTCGAAAGCGAGCGCGTGACGCTCGAAGGCCGCATCAGCGAGCTGCGTCAGTTCGAGCGTGACTACCGCTCGCAGCTGCGCGGGTTCATCGAGGAGAAGCTCCGCGACCTCGACGTCGCCGGCGCCACCTCGGGCGCGTCCTCCGTCTCGGCTTCCTGAGCCCGGTGACGGACCACGCCACAGAGCGCAGTGCTCCGCGTCGGAGCCTGAACAGGGCAGCGGCCGGTGCCATCGTCGCGATTCTCGCGGCGCTGGTGCTGGCCGCTGACCAGTTCGCCAAGTATCTGGCCCTCACCACTCTTCCGTTCCAGCAGCCCGTGCCGGTCTGGGGCGACGCACTCCAGTTCTATCTGACACGCAACCCCGGCGCCGCCTTCTCCCTCCTCGAAGGTCAGACGTGGATCTTCACGATCGTCATGACGGTCGCCGCCGTCGTCATCGTCTCCCTGACGGTGACGCGGGTGCGTTCGCGTGTGTGGGCGATCGTGCTGGGTCTGCTGCTCGGCGGAATCCTGGGCAACCTCAGCGACCGCCTTTTCCGTGACCCCGGCTTCCTCGTCGGGCACGTCGTCGATTTCATCAACACGCCGTGGATGTGGCTGGGCATGAATCCCGCCATCTACAACGTCGCCGACATGTTCATCGTGACGATGATGATCGGCGTCGCGCTGTTGGTACTGATCGGCGTTCGCCTCGACGGCACTCGCGAGCGCCGCGCAGCCGACCAGTCCGCCGCGACGGAGCCCACCGCCACAGGTGCGGACGACACGACGACCGCTCCGCGCGAGGCCTGATGCCGTCTCGCGTCCTGCCCGTGCCCGACGGCCTCGACGGCTCCCGTGTGGATGCCGCGCTGGCCAAGATGCTGGGGTTCTCCCGCTCCTTCGCCGCTGAGGTCGCCGAGGCTGGCGGGGTGCGGATGGACGGCCGCGCGCTGGGCAAATCCGACCGCCTGCGCGCAGCGGGCTGGCTCGAGGTGGAGTGGGAGGAGCGGCGCGAACCGGAGATCGTCCCGGTGGCCGTCCCGGACCTCGGCATCGTCTACGACGACGATGAGATCGTGGTCGTCGACAAACCCTCCGGCGTCGCTGCGCATCCCTCCCTCGGTTGGGAAGGCCCGACGGTCCTCGGTGCGCTGGCGGCTGCCGGCTTCCGCATCGCCACCACGGGTGCCGCCGAGCGTCAGGGCGTCGTACACCGCCTCGATGTCGGTACGAGCGGCCTCATGGTCGTCGCCAAATCGGAGCGCGCGTACACCGCGCTCAAGCGCGCGTTCAAAGAGCGCGAGGTCGAGAAGATCTACCATGCCGTCGTGCAGGGGCACCCCGATCCGCTCTCCGGAACGATCGATGCGCCCATCGGTCGCCACCCGTCGCATTCGTGGAAGTTCGCCGTCACTCCCGACGGCAAGGACTCGATCACCCACTACGAGACGCTCGAGGCGTTCCCCTCGGCATCCCTCCTGGAGATCCATCTGGAGACGGGACGCACCCACCAGATCCGCGTGCACATGGCGGCCCATCGCCATCCGTGCGTGGGAGACCCGCTCTACGGCGCCGACCCGACGTTGTCGGCGCGCCTCGGGCTCACCCGGCAGTGGCTGCACGCGCACGAGCTCTCCTTCGCGCACCCGGCCACGACCGAATGGGTCACGTTCAGGAGCGATTATCCGGCCGATCTCGCGCACGCGCTGGACGTCCTCCGGGGCTGAGCTTCGACTCATGCCGGCGGACGTACGTAAGGGTGCCTAGCCTGGAGGGATGTCGCTGTCCGACCGTCCTTGGCTCTCCTCCTACGCGCCGGGGGTGCCCGCCGAGATCGAACCGGTCGCGCAGACCCTCGTCGACATGCTCGATGACTCCGTCCGCCGCTACCCGCGTCGGCCCGCATTGGAGTTCTTCGGAGCGGTCACCACGTATCGCGAACTCGGAGACCAGGTCGCCAGGGCAGCCGAGGGCTTGAGACGCCTGGGCGTCGCGCCCGGCGATCGCGTCGCGCTGATCCTCCCGAACTGCCCGCAGCATGTCGTCGCGTTCTACGCCGTGCTGCGGCTCGGCGCGATCGTCGTGGAACACAACCCGCGATACACCGCGCCGGAGCTGCGCCATCAGTTCGAAGTGCATCACGCGCAGGTTGCGATCGTGTGGGATGCCGTGGCCGACACGATCGCCGAGTTCCCCTCCGACATCCGCCCAAGCCAGGTCGTCGCGGTGCGGATGACCGACGCGATGCCGATCCGCACGCGGGCTGCCCTGCGTCTTCCCGTCGCGAAGGCGCGTGCCTCGAGGGCAGCGCTGACCACGACTCCCCGCGCGAAGGACGTGCTCACCTGGACACGGGTGGCGTCGCATCGCCCGGTGCGCCGGCGCACGCCGCGTCCGCAGCTCGACGACCTCGCCGCTCTGCAGCTGACGAGCGGCACCACGGGGGTCCCGAAAGCCGCCATGCTCACCCACCGCAACCTGCGCTCGAACGCGGCCCAGTCGGCCGCCTGGGTGCCGGATCTGGTGCCGGGGCGTGAGGTCTTCTACGCCGTGCTCCCGCTCTTCCACGCGTACGGTCTGACGTTGTGCTTGACCACGGCGCTCTCGCTCGGAGCGCGCATCGTGCTGTTTCCGACGTTCGACGTCACCCTCACCCTCGACGCGATGCGTCGCACGCCACCGACCTTCCTCGCCGCGGTACCGCCCATCTACGACGCCCTGGCGCGGGCTGCCGTGCGCGCCGGCATCGACCTCTCGAGCCTGCGCAACGCGATCTCCGGTGCCATGGCCCTGCCGCCGTCGACCGTGCTGCGGTGGGAGGAGGCGACCCACGGCATCATCGTGGAGGGCTACGGCATGACCGAGTCGTCGCCGATCAGCGTCGGCAATCCGATGGGGCCGCTGCGCCGGCCGGGCACGGTCGGCGTGCCGTTCCCGAGCACCGAGATCCGCGTCGTGGACCCCGCGGATCCGACGCGTGACGTCGCCGACGGCGCCGAGGGCGAGCTTCTCGTGCGCGGACCCCAGGTCTTCCAGGGGTACTGGAACCGACCGGAAGATACGGCCAGCACGCTGCTGGCGGGCGGATGGCTGCGCACCGGCGACATCGTGACGGTGGATGCCGAGGGCTTCGTGACCGTCGTGGACCGCCTCAAGGAGCTGATCATCAGCGGCGGGTTCAACATCAGTCCGAGTGAGGTCGAGAACGCGCTGCTGCTGCATCCCGACGTCGCGGACGCGGCTGTCGTCGGCATCCCGCGCTCGGACGGGTCGGAGACGGTGACGGCGGCTGTGGTGATGCGCGAAGAGACGGTGTTCGACGCCGAAGAGCTGCGCTCGTTCGCACGCGCCCACCTGGCGGCGTACAAGGTTCCACGCTCAGTCGTCCAGGTGCCGGTGCTGCCGCGTTCTCTGGTCGGCAAGGTCATCCGCCGTCAGGTGCGCGCAGACATCCTCGCCGCCCGAGGGCGTTGACGCGTCAGCGCCCGCCGGAGAACGAAGCCGGATCGTCCTCGGCGATCGCCAACGCGATCTTGCGGACGTCGGCCGGATCCACCTCGGTCAGCTCGCCGAGTCCGTACCAGCCCACCTCGGTCAGTTCCCCGTCGGCGGGGAACGGCTCGCCCGACACCCAGTCGCAGCGGAAGACGAGGTCGAGGTAGTCGACCTGGTCCCCGTTGGCGTAGGTCGTGCGGGGCAGCTGGTGGACGAGAGCGAGACGCACGGCGCGCACGCCGATACCCGCCTCTTCCCGGCACTCGCGCACGGCCGCGTCGGCGGGCTCCTCGCCGGGATCGACGATGCCCGACACGCACTGCCATGCCCCGTTGTCCGCCCGCTTCCCGAGGAGCACCTTCTCGTCCTTGAACACCACGGCTGTCACGCCGACCAGCGGCAGCGGCGCCGTGCCGATCTTCTCGCGCAGTGACAGGACGAACTCGGGAGTGGCCATGGCCTCAGCCTAAGCGCCTCACCTTCAAGTTGAGGGTGAGGTGAGCTCGGCACAGGCGCCGGGCCGTCCGCCCGAGGATGTCCGAGGCCTTCGTAGACTCGATGTGTGGCAACCGACTCCTTCGTTCATCTGCACGTGCACAGCGAGTACTCGATGCTCGACGGAGCGGCCAAGATCGGGGCCATGACGCAGGCCGCGGCCGAGTATGGGATGCCGGCGATCGCCGTCACCGACCACGGCAACACATTCGCGGCGTTCGAGTTCTACAACGCGGCCAAGGCGGCCGGTGTGAAGCCCATCATCGGGCTGGAAGCGTACGTGACGCCGGGCACGCACCGCAGCGACAAGTCGAGAGTGGCGTGGGGCTCGCCCGATCAGAAGAGCGATGACGTCTCGGGATCGGGCGCGTACACCCATATGACGATGTGGAGCCAGAGCACGGAGGGGATGCACAACCTCTTCCGGCTGAGCTCGCTGTCGAGCATGGAGGGGTACTACTTCAAGCCGCGCATGGATCGGGAGCTGCTGCAGACGTACGGCAAGGGACTCATCGCGACGACCGGCTGCCCGTCGGGAGAGGTGCAGACACGTCTGCGCTTGGGGCAGTACGACGCCGCTCGTGCGGCCGCTGCGGAGTTCCAGGACATCTTCGGCAAGGAGAACTACTTCGCCGAGATCATGGACCACGGCCTGTCGATCGAGCGGCGCGTGATGACCGACCTCATCCGCCTCGCGAAGGACCTCGACATCCCGCTCGTCGCGACCAATGACTCGCACTACACGCACCAGCACGAGGCCGACGCTCACGAGGCCCTCCTGTGCGTGCAGTCCGGATCCACGCTCGACGATCCCAACCGATTCAAGTTCGACGGCGACGGCTACTACATCAAGACTGCCGCCGAGATGCGCCAGCTCTTCCGCGATCACCCCGAGGCCTGCGACAACACGCTGCTCATCGCGGAGCGATGCGAGGTGGAGTTCAACACCTCGGCGAACTACATGCCTCGGTTCCCGGTTCCGCAGGGGGAGACCGAGGACAGCTGGCTGATCAAAGAGGTCGAGGCGGGCCTGCACTACCGATATCCGGACGGCATCCCCGACAAGGTTCGCAAGCAGGCCGAGTACGAGACCGGCATCATCTTGCAGATGGGCTTCCCGGGGTACTTCCTCGTCGTCGCCGACTTCATCAACTGGGCGAAGGACAACGGCATCCGTGTCGGGCCCGGTCGCGGATCGGGAGCGGGCTCCATGGTGGCGTACGCCATGCGCATCACCGACCTCGACCCGCTCGAGCACGGGCTGATCTTCGAGCGCTTCCTCAACCCCGACCGTGTGTCCATGCCCGACTTCGACGTCGACTTCGACGATCGTCGCCGCGGCGAGGTGATCGACTATGTCACCGCCAAGTACGGCTCCGAACGCGTCGCCCAGATCGTCACCTACGGCACGATCAAATCGAAGCAGGCGCTCAAGGATGCCGGTCGCGTGCTCGGCTTCCCGTTCAGCATGGGGGAGCGGCTGACCAAGGCGATGCCGCCCGCCGTCATGGGCAAGGACATGCCGCTGTCCGGCATGTTCGACACCGCTCATCCGCGCTTCAAGGAGGCGAGCGAGTTCCGCTCGCTCATCGACACGGATCCCGACGCGAAGACCGTCTTCGACCGCGCGCTGGGCCTGGAAGGCCTGAAGAGGCAGTGGGGCGTGCATGCTGCCGGCGTGATCATGTCCAGCGAGCCGCTGCTGGACATCATCCCGATCATGCGCCGCGAGCAGGACGGCCAGATCGTCACCCAGTTCGACTATCCGTCGTGCGAGGCGCTCGGCCTCATCAAGATGGACTTCCTCGGGCTTCGCAACCTCACGATCATCTCGGACGCGCTCGACAACATCCGGATGAACCGTGGGGAGGAACTCGACCTGGAGCACCTGACGCTCGACGATCGCGCGGCGTACGACCTGCTCACGCGAGGAGACACCCTCGGTGTCTTCCAGCTCGACGGTGGTCCCATGCGTGCCCTGCTGCGGTTGATGAAACCGGACAACTTCGAGGACATCTCCGCCGTCATCGCCCTCTACCGTCCCGGCCCGATGGGCGCGAACTCGCACACCAACTACGCGCTGCGCAAGAACGGTCAGCAGCCGATCACTCCCATCCATCCCGAGCTCGAAGAGCCGCTGCGCGACATCCTCGACACCACCTACGGCCTGATCATCTATCAGGAGCAGGTCATGGCGATCGCGCAGAAGGTCGCCGGGTTCTCCCTCGGACAGGCCGACATCCTGCGTCGCGCGATGGGGAAGAAGAAGAAGTCCGAGCTCGACAAGCAGTACGAGGGCTTCTCCGGAGGCATGAAGGAACGCGGTTATGGCGAAGGTGCCGTTCAGGCGCTCTGGGACATCCTGCTGCCCTTCTCCGACTACGCCTTCAACAAGGCCCACTCCGCCGCCTACGGTCTGGTCTCCTACTGGACGGCGTACCTGAAGGCCCACTATCCCGCCGAGTACATGGCGGCGCTGCTCACGAGCGTCGGAGACTCCAAGGACAAGATGGCCGTGTACCTCAACGAGTGTCGGCGAATGGGTATCCGGGTGCTCCCGCCCGATGTCAGCGAGTCGATCCGCTACTTCGCGGCCGTGGGCGAAGATATCCGCTTCGGGCTGGGCGCCGTCCGCAACGTCGGGGCGAACGTCGTCGACGGCATCGTCGAGGCCCGCGGCGACGAGGGATTCTCCAGCTTCCACCACTTCCTCGACACGGTGCCGATGCACGTCGCCAACAAGCGCACGGTCGAGTCGCTCATCAAGGCCGGCGCGTTCGACTCGATGGGCGACACTCGGCGGGCCCTCCTGGAGGTGCACGAAGACGCGGTCGAGGCGGCGGTGGACCGCAAGCGCAACGAGGCTCAAGGCGCGATCGGCTTCGATTTCGACTCCCTCTACGACGCGGCAGAGGAAGCGGTGCCTCCGAAGGTGCCGCCCCGGCCGGAGTGGACCAAGAAGGACAAGCTCGCCTTCGAGCGGGAGATGCTCGGGTTGTACGTGTCCGATCACCCGCTCGCCGGGCTCGAGATCCCCTTGGCCAAACACGCGTCCACGTCCATCCACGACCTCCTGGCCTCGGATGACGTCAACGACGGCGACATCGTCACGGTGGCCGGCCTCGTCACGAGCGTGCAGCACCGCGTCGCAAAACAGAGCGGCAACCCCTACGGCATGATCACGGTCGAAGACTTCGACGGAGAAGTGACCGTGATGTTCATGGGCAAGACCTATACGGAGTTCCAGTCGATGCTCGTCGCCGACAGCATCCTGGTGGTGCGCGGTCGTGTCTCCCGGCGCGATGACGGGCTGAACCTGCACGGGCAGTCGGCGTTCTCGCCCGACCTCGGTTCGGTCGATGCCACCGGCTCCTTGGTGCTCCTCATGCCCGAGCATCGCGCCACGGAGTCGACGGTCACGCAGTTGGCGCAGGTGTTCTCCCGTCACCCCGGTGACACAGAGGTCACCCTCAAGCTGCATAAGAGCGGTGTCGCGAAGGTGTTCGAAGTGCCGGCCCAGGTGCGTGTCACCGTCGACCTCTACGGCGAGTTGAAAGGCCTGCTCGGTCCGCAGTGTCTGGGCTGAGCTTGTGATCGGCCAGGTAGGATCCCAGTCGAGTTCTGTTCCGGAAGGATGCGTGACGTGACCGACGAGAAGCCCACCCCCGACAGCGCCGATGAGAGCACCGGCGAGGAGCACGACGTCGCCGTTGCCGCAGAGTCATCGAGCGGTCAAGAGCATGCCGCCGACGAGACTCCGGTTTCGGATGCCGCCGCCGGCACTGCCGACGCTGATGAGCACGCCGCGACCTCCGCGCCGGACGTCTCGACCGTCACCTTCGCCGAGGCATTCGAGGCGATGACCGACGGACCGGACGGTGTCGATGAGTCCGCTCCCGCGCAGTACGGGGTGGGCCCGTTCTCGATTCGCGAAGTCGCGCTCGGCGCGGTCTGGCTCGTCGCATTCGTCGTCTCGTTCTTCCCGATCTACAGCTACGGCAACCGCGGTTGGGGGACGTCGGTCTGGACGGGCATCGACTGGCTGCTCACGATCGGCGTGCCGACGGTCGCCGTGTTCCTGATCGGCCTGCGTCGACTCTCGCCGCAGGGCATCCGCCGCGTCGGCTCGCTCGGAATCGATCAGTTCGCCTCGGTCGCCTTCTCGGTCTCGTCGATCATCTGGCTCGGCATCCTCTGGAGCTCGTTCGTCTCGGTGGGCGGAGGAAGCGTCTTCCTCGCGACCTGGGTCGTCTGGGCGGAGTTCATCCTCATGCTGGCCGGCGTCGTGCTCACCGTCTTCGCGCCGCTTCTGCCGACCATCGGCGAGGACTTCCAGCATCGCTCGCAGGTGCCCGCCCACCGGTATGCGAGCCCCGCTCGCCCTGTCGTAGCCCGTCCTGCGACGCAGCGGGCGCCGTACTCGGGCCCCGTCGCGACGCCGCTGACCGACGCCCACGCTGACGGGGCCCAGAGCGATGGCGCCGCACCCGTCGCGGAGCCGACGTCGGAGACCACCGTCTTGGACGAGACGGTGCTCGCCCCCAGCCCGTCGCAGGCCTTCTGGGCCCTCGTTCCCGTCGAGCGCGACGTCGTCGATGAACACGGCACACCGCTGTTCCGCATCGGACCGACGGCATGGGCGTTGGTCATCGAGGATCGCGGTGATCGCTTCGTCGTCCGTCACGAGGACGGCCGCATCGGCTACCTCACGGACGTCTCCGGCGTCACACGCGGGTAGCCTGGAACGATGCTCCACACCATTGATGTCCGCGGTCGCGAGTTGACGACCGCGCAGTGGATTGCTGCTGTGCCCCGTGCTCAAGCCGCCCGCGCCGAAGCCCTCCAGGCGGCCTTCGAGATCGTCGACGACGTGCGCCTGCGCGGAGAAGCGGCGTTGCGGGAGCAGGCGGCGCGCTTCGATCGCGTCGAGGATCACGCCATTCGCGTTCCCGCCGCGCACCTCGACGACGCGCTCGAGCGTCTCGACCCGGGGGTACGGCGAGCGATCGAGGAGATGATCCGCCGCGTGCGGCTGGCCTCTGCCGCCCAGGTTCCCGCTGCGGCGATGACCGAGATCGTCCCCGGCGGCCGCGTCGAACAGCGCTGGCAGCCCGTTCGCCGCGCGGGTGTCTACGTGCCCGGCGGCAAGGCGGTGTATCCGTCGAGCGTCGTCATGAACGTCGTTCCCGCTCAGGTCGCCGGCGTCGGCGAGGTCGCGCTCGCGTCGCCGCCCCAAGCCGATGCCGGCGGAAGGGTGCATCCCGACATCCTCGCCGCCGCGCGACTTCTCGGCGTGACGGAGGTCTACGCCATGGGCGGGGCCGGCGCGGTCGGCGCCTACGCGTACGGCGTGGACAGCATCGGCCTGGAGCCCGTCGACGTCGTCACCGGCCCTGGCAACAACTTCGTCGCAGCGGCCAAGCGCGCTGTCGGCGGGCTCGTCGGAACGGATTCCGAAGCCGGCGCGACGGAGATCCTGATCGTCGCCGATGAGCACGCCGATGCTGCACTGGTCGCCGTCGATCTCATCAGTCAGGCCGAGCACGATGAGCAGGCATCGGCGGTGCTTGTCACCTGGTCGCAGGAGTTGGCGGATCGTGTGCGTGCTGAGGTCGTGGAGCGGGTCTCACGCACCCGCAACGCGGCCCGCGCGACCGAAGCGCTCAACGGTCCGCAGTCGGCGGTCGTCCTGGTCGATGATCTCGCGGCAGCCACGGCCTTCAGCAACGCGTACGCACCGGAGCATCTCGAACTGCACCTGCGCGACCCTCGTCCGGAGGACTTCGTCAATGCCGGTGCGGTGTTCGTCGGTGCGTACTCGCCCGTGAGCCTCGGGGACTACCTGGCCGGTAGCAACCACGTGCTCCCGACGGGCGGGCAGCCCCGGTACGCGGCGGGCCTGTCGGCGGCGACGTTTCTGCGTCCGCAGCAGGTCATCGTGTACGACCGCGAAGCGCTGCGGGCGGCCCACGACGACATCGTCGCGCTGGCGGTCGCCGAGGCGCTGCCGGCGCACGGCGAAGCGGTCACTGCGCGGTTCGCGGACCTTTCGGCGGGGGAGTGACGCGTGCATTGCCCGTTCTGCCGTCACGCCGATTCGCGCGTGATCGATTCCCGTACCAGCGATGACGGTCTCAGCATCCGCCGTCGCCGCCAATGCCCGCAGTGCGGAGGCCGGTTCACGACCGTCGAGACCGCCAGTCTCAACGTCATCAAGCGCTCCGGCGTCATCGAGCCGTTCAGTCGCGAGAAGGTGATGTCCGGCGTTCGCAAAGCCTGCCAGGGGCGCCCGGTGACCGAAGGCGATCTGGCGATGCTCGCTCAAGCGGTGGAGGAGGCGGTGCGCCAGACCGGCGCGTCGCAGATCGACACGAACGAGATCGGTCTGACCATCCTCGGCCCGCTGCGCGACCTCGACGAGGTGGCCTATCTGCGCTTCGCCAGCGTGTACCAGGCTTTCGACTCGCTGGAGGACTTCGAGGCCTCGATCGCGCAGCTGCGCGCCGACCACGCGGCGGAGGCGACGGAGTAGTCACGGCCGTCGCGCGCGGGACGACCCTGGGCGCGCCCTAGGCTGAGATCCGATGTACGCCTTCATCTTCCGCACCGTCTTCGCGCACATGGACCCCGAGCGGGCCCACCACCTCGTCATCCCCGTCATCCGTGCATTCGGCATCTGGCCGCTGCGTCCGATCGTGCGGGCGCTGACGGCGCCGGACCCGTCCCTGCGCACGCGCGCCCTCGGGATTGACTTCGACTCGCCGTTCGGTGTCGCCGCAGGCTTCGACAAGAACGCCGTGATGAGTGAGGGCCTGTTCGCGCTCGGCTTCGGTCATGTCGAAGTGGGCACCGTGACGGCGGTGCCGCAGGAGGGAAACCCGCGTCCACGCCTCTTCCGCCTCATCGCCGACAGAGGCCTGATCAACCGCATGGGCTTCAACAACGCGGGCGCCTCGGCGGCTGCCCGCAGGCTCAGCCGATCGCGCCGTCGAGCCCGCCGCGCCGTGCTCGGTGCGAACATCGGCAAGAGTCGCATCGTCGATGTCGAGCACGCCACGGCCGACTACGTCACCAGCACGAAGCTGGTCGCTCCGGCTGCGGACTACCTCGTCGTCAACGTCTCCTCGCCCAACACCCCCGGTCTGCGTGGGCTGCAGGCCGTGGAGACGTTGCGCCCCCTCCTAGAGGCGGTTCGGGATGCCGCAGGCGCCACCCCCCTGCTCGTGAAGATCGCCCCCGACCTCCCGGACGACGAGGTCGAGGCGGTGGCGCGTCTGGCGGTCGACCTCGGCCTGGCCGGGCTCGTCGCGACCAATACGACGATTTCACGCGAAGGCCTCACGGCGGACGCCTCCGCTGTTGTGGCGATGGGTGCGGGCGGCCTCTCCGGGGCCCCGCTGCGCGGTCGTGCGCTGGAGGTCTTGAAGATCGTGCGCGCGGTCGTGCCTGAGGGGTTCTGCATCATCTCCGCCGGAGGCGTGGAAGACGCCGACGACGTGCAGCAGCGGCTGGATGCCGGGGCCACCCTCGTACAGGGATACACCGGCTTCATCTACCGCGGGCCCCTCTGGGCGCGTCAGATCAACCGAGGGCTGGTGGCGGCGCGCCGGACCCGCTGACCGTGTTCGTCGGCGCGCTCCGCGTGTAGCGCAGAGTGCCGCGCCGCTCGTGGGGGCGCAGTCCAGACTCCTCGAGTACCCGGCGCATCCGGTGCATGAGCGGCGGCAGCTGTGAAGCTCTACCGTTTCGCTGGCGCACCATGCCCACGAGGAATGTCTCGCTGCGGGTCGCGGTGTGCACCTCGAAGCGCGCAGTATCGCCTTGCGAGCGCCAGATCACGCTCTGGATCATCGGGTACGGAACGGTCCAGCGGTCCTCGGCATCCACGACGAGCGCCCCGGTGTGCCACCGAAGCGTCACGGGCAGGCGCCGACTGTTGACGACTCCCCAGATCGCCGCGTACACCGGCATCCCGACGAAGAGGCCCAAAGCGACGACGATCATGAGCGGGGGCAGGCGGAGGAGCCAGCGTTCGGTGACGATCACGACCACCGCGCTGAGCGCGCCGACGACGACCACCGCTCCGACGGCGAGAGCCGTCAGCGCCGCTGTCGTGAAGCGCGCGGCGTTCACCGTGACTTCGGGACGACGATCCGCCCCGCTCCACGTGGGCTCCGCCAGGGCCGCCGCGCGTCGCTCGGCGGCGCGGTCGAACCGTCCGGAGATTCGACCGAGGAGGGTGATCAGCACCCATCCACCGGCCGGTGGGATGCCGAGCGCGACGACGGAAAGTGAGCGAGGCCACGGTTCCGGCAGCGATCCGAGGGTCCGGATGAGAGGAGTGGTCGATGCCAGCAGCGCGATGCCCCCGAGGGCGAGTGCGACGTGCCCTCCCCACTGCCACCGCTCTGGCCAGGCGTTCAGCGCATTGACGAGGGCGAAACCGACTGCCCAGCCGCCGATGATGACGCAGAGGTAGGCCGAGAATCCGCCGTCGCTTGTCGGAGTGACGAGCAGTGCGCCCGCGGCGCAGAGCACGACGCCCATGAGTGCGGGCACGACGACGAACCAGACTCGCCACTGGTGCGCGGCGCGAGGAGTGGACTGCTCCGTCGGCCTCCGACTCGTCGTCGCGCCCTCGGTAGGGGAGTCCGGCATCGTCGAGGACGTCTCAGACGGGTCGGCCGCCGCGCTTGACCTGCGGTTTGGGCAGGCGCATGAAGCGCATCTGAATGGTGCGCATGGCGCCGTACCAGCCGAGGCCCTTCTCGGTGCGGTCGGCGAACTTCTCGCGCGCGAGCTTCTTGACCCGCACGCTCGTGATGATCATGTCGACGACGACCACGAGGATGTACAGCCAGAGCGCGGCGAACCCGTAGTAGACGATGGCTTTGTTCGGAACGAGGCTGAGCAGGATCACGATCAGCATGAGCGGCATGAGCAGCTCGCCCGGGTGCCATCCGCCGTCGACGAGGTCGCGGACGAATCGGCGCTGCGGGCCGCGGTCGCGAACGGGCAGGTACTTCTCCTCGCCGTTCGCCATGCCGATGCGGGCACGCTCGCGCTGCGAGGCCAGCTCGGCCTTCGCGCGGGCCCGCGCCTCCTTCGTGTCGGCGACGAGAGGACGCTTGCGGGCGGCCTCCTGCTCGGCTCGCGACGGCGTCGGACGGTGCTTGCCGGGTCCGGTCGGGACGGTGGCGTCGGCGTCGGGAGCGGCGGGGTTCTTGGCCACGGTGTGGATCCTCGTTGTCATCACGGGTGGTGCGCACGCGCGGGAACGCGCGGCAGCTGCGCTCTAAGATTACCCGCATGAGCTCGGACCTGTCCCGTCGTACCGCCGTCCGCGATGCCGCCGAGGCGGCCGTCCCCGCCGCCCTCGCCGATCTGGGGCGACTCGTGCGCATTCCGTCGGTGGCGTTCCCCGGCTTCGACCGGGCCGAGGTGTCGCGCAGCGCCGAGACGGTTGCCGGGCTGCTCGAGCAGCTCGGCATCTTCGAGCGCGTCGAGGTGAAGACCGCGATCGTTCCCGAGACGGGAGCGGAGGGGATGCCCGCGGTCCTCGCGACGCGCGCAGCGCGCAACGGGCGTCCGACGATTCTGCTGTACGCGCACCACGACGTTCAGCCCGTCGGTGACGAGTCGCTGTGGGAGACACCGCCTTTCGAGCCGACCGTGCGCGGTAGACGCCTCTACGGACGTGGAGCCGCCGACGACAAGGCCGGCATCATGGCGCATGTCGGCGCCCTCCGCGCGCTCATCGACGCACGCGGTGGCGACATCGACCTCGGTGTGAACCTCTTCATCGAGGGGGAGGAGGAGGCCGGCTCTGCGTCGTTCGCGCAGTTCCTCCGCGACAACGCCGACGCGCTGCGCGCCGACGTCATCGTCGTCGCCGACTCCGGCAACTGGGATGCCGTGACTCCGGCGCTCACCGTGTCGTTGCGCGGCAACGCACGCTTCACGATGACCGTGCGCACGCTGGAGCACGCCTCCCACTCCGGAATGTTCGGCGGCGCCGTGCCCGATGCGATGCTGGCGACCGTGAAGTTGCTCGCCACGCTCTGGGACGACGACGGTGCGGTCTGCGTCGCCGGGCTCACCGAACGGGAGGCGCCGACGCCCGACTACTCCGAGGAGACCCTGCGCGATGAGGCCGGGCTTCCCGACGGGGTGAGCACGATCGGCCGCGGCTCGATCCTCAGCCGCATCTGGAACAAGCCGTCCATCACCGTCACCGGCATCGATGCTCCCAGTGTGAAGAACGCGTCGAACACGCTCTCTCCCGAAGTCTCGGTCGTCATCAGCATGCGCGTGGCTCCCGGCCAGCCTGCCCGCGAGGCCTACGGGGCGCTCGAGGCCCACCTTCGCGCGCACGCCCCGTTCGGCGCAGAGCTCTCCTTCCGCGATGTCGACTGCGGCGACGCTTTCCTGGTCGACACCAGCGGGGCCGCGGTGACGTCGGCGCGCGACGCGCTGCGGGAGGGCTACGGCGTGGAGCCGGTCGACATCGGCGTCGGCGGATCGATCCCGTTCATCGCGGACCTGGTGCGCGAGTTCCCGGGCGCCCAGATCCTGGTGACCGGCGTGGAGGATCCACATGCACGGGCCCACAGCCCGAACGAGTCGCTCCACCTGGACACGTTCCGCCGCGCACTCGTGTCCGAGGCTCTGCTGCTCGAGGAGCTCGATCGCGGGTGACACGGCTCGCCGCCGTGCCGGCGCGCGGGCGTCATCGGCCCGGGGTGCCCGCTGCCGCGTAGAATCGAGAACGACCCGCCGTCTGATAACGGCTTCGATCATCACGAGGTTCCGGAGAGTGCCATGACCGACATCGCCACCAACACCCCCGTCGAGGCCACCACGGCTGCACACGGCGTTCTCCTGACGGACGCCGCGGCCGAGAAGGTGAAGAATCTCCTCCAGCAGGAGGGTCGCGACGACCTGCGTCTGCGCGTCGCGGTGCAGCCGGGCGGATGTTCGGGTCTGATCTACCAGCTCTACTTCGACGAGCGCTTCCTCGACGGCGATCAGGCCGTCGACTTCGACGGCGTCGAGGTCATCGTCGACGATATGTCCGTGCCGTACCTGGATGGCGCGACCATCGACTTCAAGGACACGATCTCCGAGCAGGGCTTCACGATCGACAACCCCAACGCCGCGGGCAGCTGCGCCTGCGGCGACAGCTTCCACTGATACGGGCGTCGCTGGTCAGGCCGGAAAAACCCCTCCGATAGTGGCAGACATCCTGGGCGGATGGCCTGAATCGGGTGGGAGCTTGCCTTAGACTGAACGGTGTTCGACCTTCATGACCCCGAAAGGTGCACCGTGCGCGTCAAACGCCGACTCCGGCTCGCCGTCATCCCGATCGGGATCGCCTCGGCGATCACCCTCGCGGGATGCACTCCCACCGAGCTGAACGGCTTCCTGCCGGGCTTCACCGACGATGGCACGCAAGCCACGAACCACACCGAGATGGTGTCGGGTCTGTGGGTGAACTCCTGGATCGTCCTTCTGGTGGTCGGCATCATCACCTGGTCGCTCATGGGGTGGGCGGCGATCGCCTATCGTCGCCGTCGCGGACAGCGTGGACTGCCGGTGCAGCTGCGGTACAACATGCCCGTCGAGATCTTCTACACGGTCGTTCCGCTGATCCTCGTGCTCGGCTTCTTCGCCTTCACGGCGCGCGACCAGGCGGTGCTCGAGACGCAGTACGACAACCCCGACGTCTGCGTGACGGCGATCGGCAAGCAGTGGGCCTGGGACTTCCAGTACAACGACGACCAGGCCGACTGCCAGGCCGGCGACAACGCCGTGTGGACGATGGGTGTTCAGGCCCAGACCGACGCCCAGGGGAACATCACCAGCGATCTGCCGACCCTGGTCCTGCCGGTCAATGAGAAGGTCAAGATCAAGCTGACCTCCCGCGATGTCATCCACTCCTTCTGGATCGTCGACTTCCTCTACAAGAAGGACATGTACATCGGGAAGGACAACTACTGGTCGTTCATCCCGACACGCGTGGGTGAATACGACGGCAAGTGCGCCGAGCTCTGCGGCCAGTACCACTCGATGATGCTCTTCAAGGTCAAGGTCGTCGAGCCGGCCGAGTACCAGCAGTACCTCGCAGGCCTGCGCGCCGCCGGTCAGACCGGTGACATCAACAAGGCCTACGACCGGCTGCAGAACTTCCCGGGCACGGGAGCCCCCGTCGAATCTGAGGGACAACACTGATGGCGACCACGCTTCCTCTCCAGGGCGAGACTTCCGCGCGCCCCACCACGCTGCCCCCGCGTCAGGCGGCTCTGATGAGCTCCACGCGCGTGGGACAGAAGGGCAACATCATCGTCAAGTGGATCACCTCCACTGACCACAAGACGATCGGGTACATGTACCTCATCGCGTCGGTGATCTTCTTCCTCCTCGGCGGCGTGATGGCGCTGATCATCCGAGCCGAACTGTTCGAGCCGGGAATGCAGATCCTTCCGACGAAGGAGCAGTACAACCAGCTGTTCACGATGCACGGCACGATCATGCTGCTCATGTTCGCGACGCCACTGTTCGCCGGATTCGCCAACGCGATCCTGCCGTTGCAGATCGGCGCGCCGGACGTGGCGTTCCCGCGTCTGAACGCGTTCGCGCTGTGGCTGTTCATCTTCGGATCGGTGATCGCCGTCGCCGGCTTCTTGACTCCTCAGGGTGCGGCCGCGTTCGGATGGTTCGCCTATCAGCCCTTGGCGGGAGCGTCGTTCTCGCCGGGCGCCGGTGGCAATCTTTGGATGCTCGGACTCGGTATGTCCGGCTTCGGCACCATCCTCGGCGCGGTGAACTTCATCACCACGATCATCACGATGCGCGCGCCCGGTATGACGATGTGGCGTCTGCCGATCTTCTCGTGGAACACCCTCGTCACGAGCATCCTCATTCTGATGGCGTTCCCCGTGCTCGCCGCGGCGATCCTCGCGGCGGCAGCCGACCGCGTGCTCGGTGCCCACATCTACGACCCGGCGAACGGCGGCGTGCTGCTGTGGCAGCACCTGTTCTGGTTCTTCGGCCACCCCGAGGTCTACATCATCGCGCTGCCGTTCTTCGGCATCGTCTCGGAGATCTTCCCGGTGTTCAGCCGTAAGCCGATCTTCGGGTACAAGACCCTGGTCTACGCCACGATCGCCATCGCCGCGCTGTCGGTGTCGGTGTGGGCTCACCACATGTACGTCACCGGCTCGGTGCTGCTGCCGTTCTTCTCGCTCATGACCATGCTCATCGCGGTGCCGACGGGCGTGAAGATCTTCAACTGGATCGGAACCCTCTGGCGCGGCTCGGTGACCTTCGAGACGCCGATGGTGTTCTCGCTCGGCTTCCTCGTCTCGTTCGTCTTCGGTGGTCTGACCGGTGTCATCCTCGCCTCCCCGCCGCTGGACTTCCACCTCTCCGACTCGTACTTCGTCGTCGCCCACTTCCACTACGTGGTGTTCGGCACGGTCGTGTTCGCGATGTTCGCCGGGTTCTATTTCTGGTGGCCCAAGTGGACGGGGCGCATGCTGAACGAGCGACTCGGCATGGTCCATTTCTGGATGCTGTTCATCGGTTTCCACATGACCTTCCTCATCCAGCACTGGCTGGGCGTCGACGGCATGGTGCGCCGCTACGCCGACTACTCGGCCGCTGACGGCTGGACCTGGCAGAACCAGGTGTCCACGATCGGAGCGATGATCCTGGGCGCCTCGATGATCCCGTTCTTCCTGAACGTCTGGATCACCTCGCGCAAGGCGCCGCGGGTCACGGTCAACGACCCCTGGGGCTACGGCGGATCGCTCGAGTGGGCCACCAGCTGCCCGCCCCCGCGTCACAACTTCACCTCGATTCCGCGCATTCGCAGTGAGCGCCCTGCCTTCGACCTCAACCACCCCGAAGCAGCGCTCCCGGTCGGTGTCGGTCCGGCGAAGGACGCTCCCGATGCTCCCGTCATGGACACGGCCGAGGGGAAGGTCAAGTAAGTGAAGACCAACGTCAACCTCTGGTGGATCCTGTCCGGGTTCTTCTTCCTCTGCTTCGCCCTGTACACGGGGTGGAACATCATCGAGCACTCCGACCGTCAGTGGTTCCACGCGATCGAGTGGGTCGGCAGCGTCGCGCTGCTGTTCACGGTGTTCATGGCCGCGATGATCGGCTTCTACGTCGACCGCGTGCACCGCGCCCAGGGCGGCGAGCTGCCGGAGGACTCCCTGACGGCCGACATCGATGACGGCGATCCCGAGATGGGCGAGTTCAGCCCGTGGTCGTGGTGGCCGCTGGTGCTCGCGTTCTCCGCGGCTCTCGGCATCCTGGGTCTCGCGGTCGGCACCTTCCTGCTGCCGATCGGCCTCGGCGTGTTCGTCGTCGCCATCGTCGGGTGGGTCTTCGAGTACTACCGCGGGTACTTCGCACGCTGAGCGGTGCCGGTTCTGCGGTGATGGCTCATTCGATTCGGGCCGGCGTCTCCAGCGACATCGGCCCGTTTCGCGATGTCAATCAGGATGCGGCGTTCATCGCATCGTGGGGCGCGGGCGTGGCGGACGGTGTCGGCGGCGGCCCGGCCGGCGATCTCGCATCGGCGGCTCTCGTCCATCGGCTGGTCGCAGGAGGCTGGCGAGCGGGTGATGCCGCAGAGCTGACCACTCGGCTGCGGGTGGCCAACTGGGATCTGGGCGCGCACGTACGGCGGGATCCCTCGCTGGCGGGTATGGCGACCACGTTCACGGGGATCTGGTTCGGTGATGACGGGACCGTGCTTCTTGCGCACACCGGAGACTCTCGAGGCTATCTTCTTCGTTCGGGACGACTGCTGCGTCAGACCCGTGACGACTCGTTCGTCCAGGTGCTCGTCGATCAGGGGCTGGTGACGGAATCCGACGCGATGACGCATCCGCGCCGCAACATCATCACCGCCTCGCTTCGCGGCGAGCCGTCCGATACGGTCAGCGTGACCGCGCACACGCCGGTGGCCGGGGATCGCTGGCTGCTGTGCAGCGACGGTGTCAGCGACTACCTGCCGGACGACGCGATCGGTGAGATCCTGCGAGACGTCGACGGGCAACAGGATGCCGCGGAGACCATCGTCGCGGCGGCCCTGCAGGCCGGCTCACGCGACAATGTGACCGCCGTCGTGGCAGACGTCGCCGCGGGGGTTCCGTCGGCCGGTGGGGTTGTCTTCGCGGGAGCGGCCACCGAGCGCTTCAGCGAAGACGTGCAACCGATCGCCGGCTGAAGCCCCGGTGTCACGCTGCCGCGCAGGCGGAGTGATCACGGGCGCACATACATGACCTGGGGGTCGAACACGCGGGGGAGCGCACCCTGAGCGTTCTCGGTGGGCAGCCCTTCGCGCACCCAGTACTCGTATCCTCCGATCATCTCCTTCACGGAGTAGCCCAGGCGAGCGAACTCGACGGCGCCCTTCGCGCCGGCATTGCAGCCGGGGCTCCAGCAGTACACGACCACCGGCGTCGTCAGGGGGATCTCCGTCGGAGCCCGCTCAGCGATCTCGCGGTAGGGCATGTGGACGGCGCCCACCGGGTGGCCCTGGGCCCAGGCGTCGGCGCCGCGCACGTCGACGAGTACGAAGGTTTCTCCGTCGCGCTGAGCCGCGTAGACGTCCGAGGCGTCGGTCTCGTGTGCGAGTTTGCCGGTGAAGTAGGAGAGGGCGTCAGTCATGGTTCGACGCTACGCGAACGACGAAGCGGCGAGGAGGACCGGGACGGTCACTCCTCGCCGCTTGACTGCCAGCCTGAGCGGGTGTCAGTCCTTGTCTTTCGCGTCCTTCGTGTCGCCATCCGGGACGATCACATTCGACGGGCGGACGGCGGTCTCGCTCTGGCGACCATCGTCGATCGGGTGGTGCGGCGCGTCGCCGACTCCCGCCCGCTCGTGCATGCCCTGGATCTCGGCATCCTCCTCAGCGGCGATGTGATCCAGCGTGTGATGCTGGTGCGCTCGCGCCTCCTCGAGCTCCGCCTGAGTGACCGGAGCGAGGCGGTCCTCGAAGAACCAGCGCGACAGCGAGGCGCGGAAGTTCTCGTGCCAGGGGATGCGACCCTGATCGTTCGGACGCACCACGAGCGGCTGGTTGGTCTCGAAGTCGACGAGCTTGACGATCTCGTACTGGTCGACCGGCTGGTGGACCTCGATGTACTCGCCGCCCGGAAGGCGGACGATGCGGCCGGACTCGTAGCCGTGCAGGGCGATCTCCCGGTCCTTCTTCTGGAGGGCGATGCACAGACGCTTCGTGATGAAGTACGCGAGCACCGGCCCGACGAACAACAGCGCCTGCAGCGTGTGGATGACGCCTTCCATCGTGAGCCAGAAGTGGGTGGCGATGATGTCCGAGGATGCCGCGGCCCACAGCACCGCGTAGAACGTCACACCGGCGGCACCGATCGCGGTGCGCGTCGCGGCGTTGCGCGGACGCTGGGCGATGTGGTGCTCGCGCTTGTCGCCCGTGATCCAGGCCTCGATGAACGGGTACAGCATCACGATCACGATGAACAGGCCCAGAGCCGTCAGAGGGATGAGGATGTTGAACGACCAGGTGCGGTCCCACAGGACGAACTCGAGGTGCGGCGGCACGAGACGCAGCGCGCCGTCGGCGAACCCGATGTACCAGTCGGGCTGCGTGCCGGCCGAGACCGGCGACGGGTCGTACGGACCGTAGTTCCAGATCGGGTTGATCGTGAACAGGGAAGCGATCAGGACGATCACGCCGAACGTGATGAAGAAGAAGCCGCCCATCTTCGACATGTAGACCGGGACCATGGGGAAGCCCACGACGTTGCTGTTCGTGCGGCCAGGACCGGCGAACTGCGTGTGCTTGTTGACGATCATGAGCATGAGGTGCACCGCGAGCAGTGCCACGAGGATCGCGGGCAGGAGCAGGATGTGCAGCGTGTACAGGCGGCCGACGATCTGAGTGCCCGGGAACTCACCACCGAACAACAGGAACGAGGTCCAGGTGCCGATGACCGGGATGCCCTTGACCATGCCGTCGATGATGCGCAGGCCGTTGCCGGAGAGCAGGTCGTCGGGCAGCGAGTAGCCGGTGAAGCCCTCGGCCATGGCGAGGATGAAGAGGATGAAGCCGATCACCCAGTTGAGCTCGCGCGGCTTGCGGAACGCTCCGGTGAAGAACACGCGGAGCATGTGCACACCGATACCGGCGACGAACACGAGAGCCGCCCAGTGGTGGATCTGGCGCACCAGCAGGCCGCCACGGATGTCGAACGAGAGGCGCAGCGCCGAGTCGAGCGCCGCGGACATCTCCACGCCGCGCAGCGGGACGAATGCCCCGTCGTAGTGCGTCTCGACCATGGACGCTTGGAAGAAGAAGGTCAGGAACGTCCCCGACAGCAGGACGACGACGAAGCTCCACAGTGCGATCTCGCCGAGCATGAAGGACCAGTGGTCCGGGAAGATCTTGCGCCCCAGCTCCTTGACGAGGCCTGAGATGCTGGTGCGCTCGTCGAGGTAGTTCGCCGCGCCGGCGACGAAGCGGCCGCCCAGCGGCTTCTCATCGCGGGTGGTCTGAGGCGTGGTGTCAGGGCCTGTCTCGGTGACAGTCGCGGTGCTCAATGGCGCTCCCAGAAGCTCGGGCCGACGGGTTCGGTGAAGTCGCTCTGCGCGATCAGGTACCCCTCGGAGTCGACGGTGATCGGCAGCTGCGGCAGCGGACGAGCGGCCGGTCCGAAGATCACCGCGGCGCCGTGGGTCACGTCGAACTGCGACTGGTGGCAGGGGCAGAGCAGGTGGTGGGTCTGCTGCTCGTACAGCGCGACCGGGCAGCCGACGTGCGTGCAGACCTTCGAGTACGCCACGATGCCGTTGTACGACCAGCTCTTGCGGTCTTCGGCTTCGACGATCTGCTCGGGCAGCATCCTCATCAGCAGGACGATCGCCTTCGCCTTCTCCTCGAGGTAGCCATCGCTGTGGCTGAGCTCGGCGAGAGACTGGGGGATCACGTGCACAGCGGAGCCCAGAGTGAGGTCGGCGGCACGGATCGGCTCGCCGGTGGGGTCGTGCGCGAGACGCTCACCCTTCTTCCACATCGTGTGGCTGAGGAGGGCGACCGGGTCGCCGGCGATCGGGTTCTCGGGGCTGGACTCGGGAGCCAGACCGCGGAACAGGGTGATGCCGGGAAGCACCGAGGCGACAAGAGCGGCGATCAGCGATCCGCGGATAGCGGTGCGGCGTCCGAACCCGGACTCCTCGTTCGCCTCGCGGAAGACGGCGACGGCGCCCTCTCGCGTCACGTCGCGTCCGCGCGTGGCGTGACGCGGCTCGATGTGCTCCTTGTCGCTCATCACGGCCTTGGACCAGTGGATCGCACCGATGCCGATTGCGAGGAGCGCGAGCGCGATGCCCAACCCGATGAACAGGTTGTTGTGGCGGATGTCGACGATCTGACCGCTCTCGATCGGGAAGAGCATGTAGGCGGCGACGGCCCAGATGCTGCCCGCGAGGGAGAGGTAGAACAGCGTGTAGACCGTGCGAACGGCGCGCTGCATGGCCGCCGGGTCCTTGTCGGTGATGCGCTCCCGGTGGGGCGGGAGGCCCGGGTTCTGCACGGGGTCGGGGACGGCGACGGCGAGCCCGGGGGAGGGCTTCCATGAAGCCCTCTCGTGCTCGAGTGCGTCTTCCTCGTGTGCCATGTCTCGTCCGTTCCCTACGTCAGTGCCGTTGTCCACGTGTGCCCGATCAGTTCGACTTCGCCGTGATCCACACGGTGATGCCGATGAGCGCGCCGATGCCGAAGATCCAGATGAACAGACCCTCCGAGACCGGGCCGAGCGAGCCGAGGTTGAAACCGCCGGCGGACTCGTTCTCCTGCAGGTACATCAGCGACGAGATGATGTCGCGCTTCTCGTCCGGAGTGATGGTCATGTTGTTGAAGACCGGCATGTTCTGCGGGCCGGTGACCATCGCCGCGTAGATGTGCAGGGGGCTGGTCTTGGTCAGTGCCGGGGCGTACTTGCCCTCGGTGAGTGCACCACCGGCGGCGGCGACGTTGTGGCACATGGCGCAGTTGACGCGGAAGAGCTCGGCGCCGTTGGCGACATCGCCCTTGCCGTCGAGGATGCGCGCATCCGGGTAGGTCGGGCCGGGCGCGACCGACTGTGCCCAGGCCGCGATCGCACGGATCTGGTCCTCGGTGAACTGCACCGGCTTCTGAGGTGCCTGCGGCCCCTGCATCTGCAGCGGCATGCGTCCCGTCGACATCTGGAACTCGACGGCCAGCTCTCCGACCCCGTAGAGCGAGGGCCCGTCAGCGGTGCCCTCCATGTTGAGGCCGTGACACGTGGCGCAGTTGGCCTGGAAGAGCTTCTTGCCGTCTTCGACGGTGAGCGTGGTGGACGACGCGGACGCGGGCTCCGTCGCGGCCATTGCCGCCGACGCGCCGGCGTAGACGCCGCCGGTGACGAGAAGGCCGATGCCGATGAGCGCGGCGGCAGCCCACTTGCTGCGACGACCGGTCTTCTGCCGGGTGGTCTTGGTTGCCATGGAGGAACTCAGCTCCGCTTCTTACTTGACGACGTAGATGACGAAGAACAGGACGATCCACACCACGTCGACGAAGTGCCAGTAGTACGAGACGACGATTGCGGACGTCATCTCCTTGCGTCCGAAGTTCTTGACGGCGTAGGCGCGACCGATGACGAGAAGGAAGGCCAGGAGGCCACCCGTCACGTGCAGCGCGTGGAAACCGGTGGTGATGTAGAAGGCCGACGCGTACGAGCTCGCGCTGATCGGCATACCCTCTGCGACGAGCGTGGCGTACTCCCACACCTGGCCGGAGACGAAGACGGCACCCATCACGAAGGTGAGGAAGAACCACTCGACCATTCCCCACTGGCGGAACTGCCAGATGGAGCCGCGACGGTAGGGCTGGAAGCGTTCGGCGGCGAACACACCGGCCTGGGCGGTGAACGAGGAGAGCACCAGGATGCCGGTGTTCACGGCCGCGAACGGCACGTTGAGGTCCCCGGTGCTGGCGGCCCACAGGTCAGGGGAGGCGTTGCGCAGCGTGAAGTAGATCGCGAAGAGACCCGCGAAGAACATGACCTCGCTGCCGAGCCACACGATGGTGCCGACGGCGACCGGATCCGGCCGCTTGACGGAACGCAAGGCTTGGGAATAGGTCGCTGGAGTGGTCGTCACGCTCCCCATTATGGCTGATTTCACAGCCGGTTTTCGCATCACTGAAGGTGCGTTCGACTTTCGGGGGGATTGGAGGGCCCTTCGGGCGCGCCGGGAGTTGGCTGGCAGAGTGCCGATAGGATCGGGGCTCATGGCGGAGCTCTATTCCTGGCCCGAAATTCTCACTGCCGTGCTCGAGCGGCGCGACCTCAGCGTGTCGGAGTCGACGTGGGCCATGCGGCAGGTGATGCAGGGCACGGCGACCCCGTCGCAGCTCGGCGGATTCCTGCTCGCCCTGCGTGCGAAGGGGGAGACGGTCGACGAGATCGTGGGCTTCCGTGACGCGATCCTCGAGGCGGCGTTGCCCCTGCCCGTATCGGCCGACGTGCTCGACATCGTCGGCACCGGGGGAGACCGATTCGGCACCGTCAACATCTCGACCATGTCGGCGATCGTGGCCGCTGCGACCGGTATCCCGGTGGTCAAACACGGCAACCGGGCTGCCAGTTCGGCTTCGGGCTCCTCCGATGTGCTCGGCGCGCTCGGCGTCGACCTCGCTCTGTCTCCGGAGCGGGTCGCCGAGGTCCTGACCGAGGTTGGCATCACGTTCGCGTTCGCGTCCGCCTTCCATCCCGGCTTCCGTCACGCGGGACCGACGCGAGCGGAACTGGGCGTGCCCACCGTCTTCAACTTCCTCGGACCGCTCTGCAACCCCGCTCGCGCCGAGGCCAATGCCGTCGGGGTCGCCGCTCTCGATCGCGTCCCTCTGATCACCGGCGTCTTCCAGACGCGCGGAGCCACGGCGTTGGTCTTCCGCGGGGACGACGGTCTGGACGAACTCACGACCACCGGTCACAGCCGTGTGTGGGAGATCAGTCGGGGCGACATCCACGAGCACGACCTCGATCCGCGAGACCTCGGCATCCCGTTGGCGGATATCGAGGACCTGCTCGGCGGCGATGCGCAGCACAACGCCGAGGTCGTGCGACGGGTGCTCGACGGCGAACAGGGCGCCGTACGCGACATCGTCCTGCTCAACGCGGCCGCGGGGATCGTCTCGTATGACCTGTTCCGCGATGCCACGCAGGTGCAGCTGCCGATCGTCGAGCGTCTCGCCGACGCTCGCGACAGGGCAGCGGCGGCGATCGACGACGGCTCGGCTCGCGGTGTCCTCGACCGTTGGGTCGAGGCAACGACTCGCGCTGTGGACTGACCACAGGGTTTTCTCCGGCCCGTTCGCCTGGTCCCGGCCCTCGTGAGAGCGATACCGTGAGGCAACAGCACGGCACCGAAGAGAGGCCCCGCCATGTCAGAGAACATCGCCACCGCCGACACCCTTGAACCCCCGCAGAAGAAGGTCGGCTTCGTCAAGATCGCCGGCATTCTCGGCATCCTCGGCGGCATCGCGCTCATCGTGGTGGGTCTTGTCGTCTGGCTCACGGTGTCCAGCCAGCTGCGCGCGGAGAACATCACGGTGCCCGACGATGCGATGGCCTTCCAGGGGCAGACCGTCCAGGGCCCGTTCACCGCCTACGTGCAGGCCGACATCATCCAGCACCACGCGCTGAAGGCGTCGGGCGGTAAGACCTATGCCGAACTCGACAGGGAGGATCCGGTGCGCGCGACCATGATGAACGCGTCGTTCCTGCGCGCCTCGCTGTTCACCTCCGTCGTCTCGTTCGGTGTCGCCGCCTTCGCGATGGGGGTGGGGATCCTGTCCATCCTCTTCGGTGCGGCCCTCACTCGGCTGGCCTCGGTGCCCGTCGTCGTGCGGCGGTCTGCCGTGATTCGGTCCTGACGCCTCACAGATCGTCCCCTTGGAACGGGCTCGCGCACCGCGCGGGCCCGTTTCGCTGTCATGATGGCGTGCAGATGAAGCCGATCGACGCGCTGCGGGAGATCGCGACGCTGCTCGAGCGCGAGCGGGCGTCGCGATACCGCTCTGCCGCCTTTCGCAGGGCGGCGGTAGCGATCGAGGATCTCTCGGACGACGAGCTGCGTGATGACGCGAGCCTCCGCAGGCGCGCGGGCATCGGGGACTCGTCGTTCCGAGTGATCCACGAGGCGCTGGCCGGCGAGGTGCCCGCCTACCTCGCGGAGCTGCGTGACCGATTCGCCCCTGCACGTTCGACGCTGCGAGCGATGCTGCGCGGCGACCTGCACTGTCACTCGAACTGGTCGGACGGCACGACCTCGATCGGCGAGATGGTCGACGCGGGGCGCGCCCTCGGTCACGAATACCTCGCGCTGACGGATCATTCGCCGCGTCTGCGCGTGGCCAACGGTCTGAGCGCGCAACGACTGCGTGCGCAGCTCGACGAAGTACCGTCGTTCTGCGACGATCGCTTCACGCTGCTCAGCGGCATCGAGGTGGACATCCTCGATGACGGACGTCTCGATCAGGAGCGTGCCCTGCTCGCACGGCTGGACGTGGTCGTCGCCTCGGTGCACTCGAAGCTGCGGATGGAATCCTCGGCGATGACCCGTCGCCTGGTGGCCGCCGTTTCGTCGGGCCAGGCGCATGTGCTCGGCCACGTGACGGGCCGGCTCGTGCGCGGCGAGCGGGGCACCCGGCCGGCTTCCACCTTCGATGCGCGCGCCGTGTTCGCGGCCTGCGCGGCTCATGACGTCGCCGTCGAGATCAACGCACGACCCGAGCGTGAGGATCCGCCGTCGGGGCTCATCGCTCTCGCGCTGGCGGAGGGGTGCCTCTTCTCCCTCGACTCCGATGCGCACGCGCCCGGTCAACTCGGTCTGATCGATGAGGGGGCGGCGCGTGCGGAGCGAACCGGCGTCCCGCCGGAGCGGATCATCACCACGTGGCCGCTGGACCGCTTGCGCGATTGGCTCGCGCGCTGATCGTCAGGCGCGGGCGGTGATGGCGGCGACCGCGCGGGCGAGCGGTGCCCCGAGGTTCCACTCGGCATCCAGCCGGGCGGTCGCGTCGGGGTCGGGGGAACGCAGCGGTGCGCCGAGGGCGGGAAGGTCGAGCGTGCGGACGACCTCGACGACCCGCGGGGCGACGGCGAGGTAGTCGATTGCGGCGACGATCTTCGCCCGAACGCCCGCCGCGAGGCCCCCGCGGGCTGCCTCGGCGATGATGCCGGCGAGGTCGCCGTGACTGGCGAGCAGGGCCGCAGCCGTCTTCTCGCCGATACCGGCGACGCCGGGCAGCCCGTCCGAGGCGTCACCGCGCAGGACGGCGAAGTCCGAGTATTGGCTGGCCCGCACTCCGTACTTCTCGATGACGGCAGCTTCGTCGAGGACTTCGAGCTTGCTCATGCCGCGTCCGGTGTAGATCACGCGCACCGACCGGGCGTCGTCGACGAGTTGGAACAGGTCGCGGTCGCCCGTCACGACATCGACGGCACCGGCGTGCTGAGTCGCGTAGCTGGCGATGACATCGTCGGCTTCGTGATCGGCCCTACCGACCACGGGGATGCCGAGAACTGCCAACTCGTCACGGATGACAGGGATCTGGGCCGTAAGCGGATCGGGGACCTCTTCGATGTCGGTGTCGTCGGCGACGACCTCGGCGACGCGGTGGGTCTTGTACGTGGGGATGAGATCGACCCGCCACTGCGGACGCCAGTCGTCGTCCCAACAGGCGATCACGTGGGTCGGCTCGTAGGTCGACACGAGCTTGGCGATCATGTCGAGCAGTCCGCGTGCTGCATTGACCGAGGTGCCGTCGGGCGCTGTGACCGTGTCCGGCACGCCGTAGAACGCACGGAAGTAGAGGGACGCGGTGTCGAGGAGCATCAGGCGATCGGCCACGCGCTCATCCTGTCACGACGGTGCGACGGCGCGGGGGTCAGCAGCCGGGCCCGCGCGGATTCTCGAGACAGGTCTTGTCGACCAGGGCGGTCTTGACGTCGACGATCTGCAGCGTCGTCGTGCCGGCGGGGATGTCGAGGTGGCCGGGCACATCGATCCATCCGTTGCCGAAGTTGGCCTGCGCCGCATAGCGCACGGTCGCGGTCGCCGTGTAGGTGCCGCGTGCGGCATAGGCGTGGCTGGTGTCGGTGGCGCTGAACTGCGCGCGTCCGAGCGCGGCCCAGGTCCGGCCGCCCGTGGGACTGTCGCGCGACGTGCCGTCGCCGTAGATGAAGTGGTACGACGTCGGCGTGAAGCGGACCGTGACCGGAAGATCGAAGAGCGTTCCCGCCTGTTCATGAACGCCCGCCGTCGCGACGAAGTTCATCGGCATGCCGACGATGCCGACCCCGTCGGGTTCGTCGACGAACGGCGCGGATGCCGGAGCGAACGACGCCACGTCGCTGAGGGTCGGCTGCAGCACCACGACCGAGTAATTGCCCCGGCACAGGCTGTCGGTGCATGCCGGCGGGGATGGCGCCGGAACGGCCTCGGCATCGCCGCCATCGCCGCGGGAACCCCCGGAACCGCCAGATCCGCCCGGCCGCGTCGCCCCGATCTCTACCGATGATCCCGTGTTCGAGATGGAGCAGAGCCCAGCTGCTTGAGCATTCGAGTTACAGGCTGTCGCGCTAGTGAGCGCAGCGAAGATGAGTATCGTCAACATGATTCGGCGCTCGTCACTGAGTCGACAATTTGAACGCCGCTAGAGCGTTTTGCGAATTTCACTGCGAGTGACTGCACGGTCGTTCTGTCCGTGGGTGTGACATCCGAGCCTGAACGGTCCAGCACTCTGGTAGCTGATGCATCTAGGCAGACCCGCAGGAGAGGAAAACCCAACTCGTTACTGACATGCCTGATCGACGCGATCTTTGTCTCACCGGTTATGCGCCAACCACGCTCGTCTAGTGTGCTTGCAGTTGAAATCTCGTCGTCCAGTGCCTGTCCGCTCAGGAAGTCGTTGGGGTTGGGAAGGGATGTCGGGTCCACCCTGCGGGCGTTCGTGGCATCGACGTAGGCGCGGTAGGTCGCCTCGGCGGCGGCGAAGGCCTCGGCATCCGAGGAGAACGTCGAGGAGCTGGAGCTCGGCGCGGGCGACGGCGTGCTCTGCGGTGTGCATCCGACGATGCTCCCGGCCAGCGCGAACGCCACCACTGCCGACAGCACGTGTCTTCGCCTCGTCATGTCCCTCACGGTAGCCACCGCGCCGTGCGCTCACCGCGGTTTTCCACAGCCGCACACTCGGCGCGCGCGAGCGTGGGCGTGTCGTAGAGTCGGGGAATGTCCTTCGGCGCCGCCTCCCCGCCACGAGGCCGCCGTCCTCCTGCGGCATCGCCGTGCCCGTGCGGCGGCGGCGCGTTCGCCGCATGCTGCGGTCCTGTTCTCGACGGTCTCGCGGCCGCGACGGCGGAGAGGCTCATGCGCTCACGGTTCACGGCGTTCGCGCTGGGCGACGCCTCTCATCTTCTGGCGTCGTGGCACCCGGCCACCCGCCCTGATCGACTGGAGCTCGACGACGACCTGTGCTGGGAGCGCCTCGATATCGATGAGACCAACGGAGGGGTGGACGACGTCCGCGCCACGCTCACCTTCCGGGCGTCGTGGCGGGAGCGCGGCACCGGCGCGTGCGGCGTGCTCACCGAGCGCAGTCGCTTCCGCCGTCTCGACGGTCGCTGGCTGTACGTCGACGGCGTCGTCGACCCCGCGTAGCGTGTGAGCATGGCGCCCTCCCGATCGTCCCGCCGCGCGGCGCTCCCTGCGCCGGACGGCGCAGCCGGCGATGCGGAGTCGCTGCTGACGGTTCTCGTCGCGCTCGGAGCGAACCTCCTCATCGCCGTCGCGAAGACCGTCGCGGCGGTGCTCAC
This sequence comes from Microbacterium sp. 69-7, assembly GCF_001897985.1. Classification (NCBI taxonomy): domain Bacteria; kingdom Bacillati; phylum Actinomycetota; class Actinomycetes; order Micrococcales; family Microbacteriaceae; genus Microbacterium; species Microbacterium sp. 69-7. The sequence goes on from NZ_MKRU01000057.1 coordinate 92,711, forward strand.
CGGTGCGGCGAGCATGCTCGCCGAGGCCGCGCACTCGTGGGCGGACACCGGCAACGAGATCTTCCTCTTCGTCGCGACCCGCCGGTCGGCGCGTCCGCGCGATGCGCGGCATCCCACCGGGTACGGACGGGAAGCGTACGTGTGGTCGCTCTTCGCGGCGTTCGGTCTGTTCGCCGTCGGCGCCGGCGTCTCGATCATGCACGGGGTGCAGGAGCTGTTCGCGCCTGAGCCGGCCGGTCTGTTCGGCGTCTCCTACGCCGTCCTGGGTGTCGCGTTCGTCTTGGAGGGCGTTTCGTTCCTCCAGGCGCTGCGCCAGTCGCGTCGTCGCGCACGGGAGAGCGCGAAGGACGTGCTCGAGTACGTCATGGACACGTCCGACCCCACGCTGCGTGCGGTCTTCTTCGAGGATGCCGCGGCGTTGATCGGTCTGGTGATCGCCTTCCTCGGCATCCTGCTGCATCAGCTCACTGGATCTGCGGTCCCGGACGCGATCGGATCGATTCTGGTCGGCGTGCTCTTGGCCGTCGTCGCGATCGTGCTGATCCGCCAGAACCGCCGCTTCCTGGTGGGCGTCGCGGTCGAGCCGCGAGTGCGCGCCGCCGCGCTGCAGCGTCTGCTGGAACAGGCGGAGATCGCGCAGATCACCTACCTGCACATCGAATACGTCGGTCCCGGACGGGTGTTCGTCGTCGCCGCGGTCGACCTCGTGGGCGACGTCCCCGAGCATGCGGTCGCCGCCCAGCTGAATGCCGTCGAGGATCGTCTGGCCGAGAGCCCGCGCGTCGCCTGGGCGGTGCTCACGCTGTCTCGACCGGGGGCTCCGGCGTTGGATCCGGCGGACCCCGCCGACCCGCTGCGCGGCTAGGCGACGGACCCGTCGCCGCGCGGGATGCCCCCGACGGCGAGCCGGTGATTCTGATACCCTGGAGTGTCATTCGTGTGGCGCTGTGCTGCGCGCTCATGACACGCAATCCCTGACCGACCGCTCCGGCGGGGCATTCGTTCGTCTTCGTCCGTGTGCCGTTGCGCGATCATCTCGCGCCGGAGCCCGACATCCAACCCAACAAGGACAACCCACTACATGACTACCGCAACGACCGCCCCGGCCACCAAGCAGGTCGCCATCAACGACATCGGATCTGCTGAGGACTTCCTGGCCGCGGTCGAGAAGACCCTCAAGTTCTTCAACGACGGTGACCTCATCGAAGGCACCGTCGTGAAGATCGACCGCGACGAGGTCCTCCTCGACGTCGGGTACAAGACCGAGGGTGTCATCCCCTCGCGCGAGCTTTCCATCAAGCACGACGTCGACCCCAACGAGGTCGTCAAGGTCGGCGACGAGGTCGAAGCCCTCGTTCTCCAGAAGGAGGACAAGGAAGGCCGCCTCATCCTCTCCAAGAAGCGCGCGCAGTACGAGCGCGCCTGGGGTGACGTCGAGAAGATCAAGGAGAACGACGGTGTCGTCACCGGTTCCGTGATCGAGGTCGTCAAGGGTGGTCTCATCGTCGACATCGGCCTGCGCGGCTTCCTGCCCGCGTCGCTCATCGAGCTGCGTCGCGTCCGCGACCTGACGCCCTACCTCGGCCAGGAGATCGAGGCGAAGATCCTCGAGCTCGACAAGAACCGCAACAACGTCGTGCTCTCGCGCCGCGCCCTGCTCGAGCAGACGCAGTCCGAGTCGCGCACCACGTTCCTCAACAACCTGCACAAGGGTCAGGTCCGCAAGGGTGTCGTCTCGTCGATCGTCAACTTCGGTGCGTTCGTCGACCTCGGCGGCGTCGACGGTCTCGTCCACGTGTCGGAGCTGTCCTGGAAGCACATCGAGCACGCCTCCGAGGTCGTCGAGGTGGGCCAGGAGGTCACCGTCGAGATCCTCGAGGTCGACCTCGACCGCGAGCGCGTCTCCCTGTCGCTGAAGGCGACGCAGGAGGACCCGTGGCAGGTCTTCGCGCGCACGCACGCGATCGGTCAGGTCGCGCCGGGCAAGGTCACCAAGCTCGTCCCGTTCGGTGCATTCGTCCGCGTCGCGGACGGCATCGAGGGCCTCGTGCACATCTCGGAGCTCTCGGGCAAGCACGTCGAGCTCGCCGAGCAGGTCGTGTCGGTCGGCGAAGAGGTCTTCGTCAAGATCATCGACATCGATCTCGAGCGTCGCCGCATCTCGCTCTCGCTCAAGCAGGCGAACGAGTCGGTCGACCCCAACGGCACCGAGTTCGACCCGGCGCTGTACGGTATGGCGACCGAGTACGACGAGAACGGCGAGTACAAGTACCCCGAGGGCTTCGACCCCGAGTCGGGTGCCTGGCTCGAGGGCTTCGACGCTCAGCGCGAGAAGTGGGAGCAGGAGTACGCCGCTGCCCAGGCTCGCTGGGAGGCGCACAAGCTCGCCGTCGCCAAGACGCTCGAGGCCGAGGCCGCCGCTCCGATCGAGACCGGCGGGTCGTCGTTCTCGTCCGACTCCTCGAACGGCGGCGGAACCCTCGCCGACGACGAGGCTCTCGCGGCTCTCCGCGAGAAGCTGTCGGGCCGCTGAGTCGAACCGCATTCGCACAGGGCCGTCGCCCCGGATCCGTCCGGGCGGCGGCCCTGTGCCGTTGTCGTCTGCCGTCGCGCGCCCCCCGGCTGTAACGTCGTCCCATGGCGAGCCCTCCGAGCCCCAGCGGCCCCGCAGACGGCCGCATCCGCGGCCAACTGCGCGACCGCGCCGCGGCGAGCAATCAGCTCGTGCTGTGCGCCGTTGTCGGTGTGCTGTTCTTCATCGGTATCGCCACGGCGTCCCTCACCGACGGCGGCCTCTTCGGGATCGCGGTGCTGCTCGTCGTCCTCGGAGGAGTGGCCGGCCTCGCCGTACCCTGGTCGCGCTTGCCGCCTCACGCCGTGATCGTCCTTCCGGTCGTCGATATCGTCGCCATCGCCCTGATGCGCCTCGCCGAACCGAACGCTGCTTTCGGTTTGCTGTGGGTGTTTCCGGCGATGTGGTTGTCGGTGATCGGGCGCGCCGGCTTCGCGATCTCGGTGGTCGGCATCCCCGTCGTGTATTGGTGCATCCTGTGGACCGGGGCATCGCCGACGGGGACGTACGCGGTGGTCCTGCTTCCGGTCGTCATCGTCGCGGTCAGTGTCGCCTGCTACCTGTCTTCGCGCCGCTTCCGTGCGCAGCGAACGCTGTTGGACCGTCAAGCGGTGCGCGTGTCGGCGGCGCACCGCGAGGCGTTGCGTCAGGAGCAGCTGGTCAGCGAAGTCCTCGACACGGTCGACTTCGGAGTCATCCGCCTTTCCGCGGCGGGCGAGGTCGTGCTCGAGAACGATGCGCTCCTCCGCTTCGGCCGCATCCCCGGGTTCCTTCCTGGCGGCGCCGGCGACTCCGCCGTCACCGACGAGAAGCTGGTGCCTCTCGACCCTCAGCAGCACCCTCTCGTGCGTCTGCAGCGTCAGGAGTCGTTCGACGACGTCGTCCTGTGGTTCGCGCTCGCCGACGGCCGCCGACGCGCGTTCGCCTTCGCTGGGCGCCATCTCACCGATCACAACGGCGCGCCGGCCGGAGCGGTGCTGATCGCGCGCGACGTCACCGCGGAGCGGGACGCCCAGCGGGTGCGTGACGACTTGGTTACATCGGTCTCGCACGAGCTTCGCACCCCGCTGACGTCCATCCTCGGGTATCTCGAGCTGGTCCTCGACGGCGGCGGACTCTCGGATGCCGCGCGCAGGCACGTCGAGACCGCGCACCGCAACAGCGAGCGGCTGCTCGGCATCGTCACCGACATCCTGTCGGCGTCGTCGCGGTCGGGGTCGTCGATCGATACGCGCCTGCACCCTCGCGTCGTCGACATGACCGAGATCGTGCGCGCTGCAGCGGCGGGGCTCGAGCCGGTCGCAGAGGGGCGCTTCGTCGACCTTCGCGTGGAGGAGTCGGGCGCGGCCGAGGCGTACGCCGATCCGACCCGCATCCGACAGGTGATCGACAATCTGCTGGCGAATGCGGTGAAGTTCAATCGCGACGGTGGCCGGGTGACGGCATCCACCTCGACGGACGGCGTTCATACGACGGTTCGGGTCGCCGACACCGGTATCGGCATGGCCCCCGATGCGGCCGCGAGAGTGTTCGAGCGGTTCTTCCGAGCCGTGCCGTCCGTGCCGGGCAACGGTTTGGGTCTGACGATCACACGTGATCTGGTCGCCGCTCACGGCGGATCCATCGCCGTCGAATCGACCGCGGGGGAGGGCAGCGTCTTCACCGTGGTCCTGCCGGCGACCCGCGAGGTCTTCGACCGGGAGACGTCCACCGGACTCCCGCCCGGATCGGCCGAGCTCACCGACAAGGACGGGGCATGAATCTCGATCTGTTCAGCGTCACGGTCATGACGGCCATCGTTGCGTCGGTCGCCAGTCTGACCTTCATCCTCGACACCCTGCTGCGCCGCGATACCGGCCCGGGACGGCTGTGGGCGGTGGCATTCTTCTGCGGGCTGGCGACAACGCTCGCCTACATGGCGTGGTCTGCGGGTGTAGGCGGTGCGGTCTCGGTCGCGGTCGGCAACGCCCTGTTCGTCTCGGTGCCGGGATTCATGCTTCTGGGATGCCGACGGTTCAACGACCGCTCCGTTCTCGTCTCGTCGGTGACGGTCGGGACGCTTGCGGTCATCACCTTCGTCGCCGCGCTCATCGAGTACCCGACCCGGGGCAGCTGGGGTGGCTGGTGGGCGATGGCGGCATCGCTCGTGGTGTTCTTCGGAGCCGGTGCCGCCGAATCGCTGCGCAGCCCGATGCGCGGACTGCGCAGCGCCTGGGCCTTGTCGACCGTGCTCGCGGCCGCGGGGGTGTTCTACGCCGTGCGCCTTGTCGTCTTCGTGACGCTCGGGCCGCAGAGCGAGCTGTTCTCGCGGTGGCTCGGCTCCCTCAGCGCGAACATCGTCACGGTGATCCTGACGATGGTGGCGGCGATCGTCATGTCGGTGCTGCGCTCGCAGCGCACGACGCGGCAGCGCTACGAGTGGCTGACCTCCAACGGTGTCGCCGCCGACGGTGTCATGCTGCCGCGAACCTTCGCCGGAGCCCTCGCCGACATCGTGGAGCGAGCCTCGTGGCGGCAGGAGGGCATCGCCGTCATCGTGCTTCGTGCAGACGGGCTCGACGAGATCGGCGACGCCTTCGGCGGTGACGTGGTCGATACGATCTCGGCCGCCTGCCGTCATGCGGCTCGATCCTTCGCGCCGGCCGCGGCTCTGGTCGGCGAGGACGGGGACGGGCAGCTCGTCATCTGCACTCTCGCCGAATCGACCGCCGATGCCCGCCGCGTCGGCAGCGCGCTGTTCCGGGGCGCCATCGACGAGCTCACCGCGGTCGCTCACGGCCGTCTCGCGTCGGTGGGCGTCGGAGTGGGACTCACCTCGTCGCTCGGGTACGACCCGGGAATCCTCATGAGCGCTGCGCGCTCGGCCGCACTGCGCGCGGCGCGCATCGCAGAGGCCTCCGTCTTCGTGGCGCCGCCGTCGACGGCTCCGGCCGACGCCGACGTGGCATCCTCGTAGGCATGCCCCTTCTCGCGCTCACCGGCGGCGTCGCCTCCGGCAAATCGACCATCGCGCGCCTCCTCGCCCAGCACGGTGCAGTCATCGTCGACGCCGACGCGATCGTCCGCGAGCTGCAGGCTCCCGGGTCTCCGGTGCTCGACCAGATCGCCGCCGCGTTCGGTCCGGGAGTGATCGCCGGTGACGGCAACCTCGACCGCGCAGCGCTGGGAGCGGTCGTCTTCTCCGACGACGACGCCCGTCGCCGCCTCAACGCCCTCATCCATCCGGCCGTGGCGGCAGAGTCGGGCCGGCGCTTCGCCGCGGCGTTCGCCGCCGATCCCGATGCGGTCGTCGTCTACGACGTGCCGCTGCTGGTAGAGGCGCGGGCCGACGACCCGTGGGATCTGATCGTCGTGGCGCACGCCCCGGCATCCCTGCGCGAGGAGCGCCTCGTCGCGCTGCGCGGGCTCACCCTCGCCGATGCCCGCGCGCGGCTGGCGTCGCAGGTCGACGATGACACGCGGTTGGCCGTCGCCGACGTCATCATCGACACAGCCGGGTCGCTGGCCGAGACCAGTGCGCAGGTCGAGGCGCTGTGGAGGCGCTTGCACCCCTCGCGCTGAGGTGCGCGCTCACGGTCGCGGTACGGAGGCGACGGACGTCCCTGAGCGGTGGCGGCGTCGACGACGCAGCAGAAGCACGGCCGACACGATGAGGGCGACCACGAGCGCTCCGGCCAGAACGGGCGCGAAGATCGCGGCCACGATGAGTGCTCCCGCCGATACATCCTCCGCCGCCGACAGGACGGGGGCGGCGACGCCCGCGGTGGCGACATTGGCGAGAGGGCGCACCGACGCTTTGAGGGCATGCAGCGCGAGGGCGATCACGACGCCGACGACGATCGGCACCCACGCGGCGCCCGCGAAGAGGCTCGGGTCGTCGACGCGCACCGTCTGCGCGCTCGCGCCGGCGCCGAAGGCGATGCCCCCGGATGCCGGGCGCACCACGGTCTGCAGGACGTCGTTCACGGAATCGACCGCGGGGATCTTGTCGGCCACGATCTCCACGACCAGCAGCACACCGGTGATCCAGAGAGCGACGTCGCTGGAAAGCCACGACCAGGAGGCCGGCAGATCGATCACCGGCACGAAACGGTCCAACAGCCCCAGTGCGAACAGCGGCATCCACGCGTTCAGCCCCGCGGCCGCGGCGAGGCCGGACCCGACGAGGAACTCCAGCATGGTTCCACAGTACGGGGCCGAGCGGGCCGAGCGCCTCGGGAGGGCCTGGGCGAACGAGGACGCCGAGGGCGAACGACGCGGCCGATGTCGGGGGCCGAGCCTACGCTGGAGGCATGCAGACCACGCGATCCGTCCGGCCGTTCGAGGTCGTCAGCGAGTATGCGCCCAGCGGTGATCAGCCGCAGGCGATCTCCGAGCTCGCGGCTCGAATCAACGCGGGGGAGACCGACGTCGTCCTGCTCGGCGCGACCGGTACCGGCAAGTCGGCGACGACGGCGTGGCTGATCGAACAGGTACAGCGTCCCACGCTGGTGCTGGCCCACAACAAGACCCTCGCGGCGCAGCTGGCCAACGAGTTCCGTGAGCTGATGCCGCACAACGCCGTCGAGTACTTCGTCAGCTACTACGACTACTACCAGCCCGAGGCTTACGTGCCGCAGACGGACACCTTCATCGAGAAGGACTCGTCCGTCAACGCCGAGGTCGAACGCTTGCGTCACTCGACGACGAACTCGCTGCTGAGCCGTCGCGATGTGGTCGTGGTCAGCACGGTGTCGTGCATCTACGGTCTCGGTGCGCCCGAAGAGTACCTCCGCGCGATGGTCGCCCTGCAGGTCGGCGAGCGGTACGACCGCGATGCGCTCATCCGCAAGTTCATCGCGATGCAGTACAACCGCAACGACGTCGACTTCTCGCGCGGCAACTTCCGTGTGCGCGGCGACACGATCGAGATCATTCCCGTCTACGAGGAGTACGCCGTCCGCATCGAGCTGTTCGGCGACGAGATCGAAGCGCTCTACATGCTCCATCCCCTCACCGGAGACGTCGTCCAGAAGCTCGACAGTGTGCCCATCTTCCCGGCGTCGCACTACGTCGCGGGCACCGACACCGTTCATCGCGCCATTGGCACGATCGAGACCGAGCTGGCCGAGAGGCTGGCGGAGCTGGAGGGCCAGGGCAAGCTGCTGGAGGCACAGCGCCTGCGGATGCGCACGACGTTCGATCTCGAGATGCTGCAGCAGCTCGGTTTCTGCTCCGGCATCGAGAACTACTCCCGACACATGGACGGTCGCGAGCCCGGCGAGCCGCCGCACACGCTGCTCGACTTCTTCCCCGACGACTTCCTGCTCGTCATCGACGAGTCGCACGTCACGGTGCCGCAGATCGGCGCCATGTACGAAGGCGACGCGTCCCGCAAGCGCACGCTGGTCGACCACGGCTTCCGGCTTCCGAGTGCGCTCGACAACCGCCCGCTGCGTTTCGACGAGTTCAAGAACCGCATCGGTCAGACGGTGTATCTGTCCGCGACGCCGGGCCGCTACGAGATGGGTATCGCCGACGGCGTCGTCGAGCAGATCATCCGACCGACGGGTCTGGTCGATCCGCAGATCGTGATCAAGCCGTCCAAGGGGCAGATCGACGACCTGCTGGAGGAGATCCGGGTGCGGGTCGAGCGAGACGAGCGCGTGCTCGTCACCACCCTGACCAAGAAGATGGCCGAAGAGCTGACGGACTTCCTCGGCGAGCACGGTGTGCGCGTGCGATACCTGCACTCCGACGTCGACACGCTGCGTCGCGTCGAGCTGCTCACCGAGCTTCGACAGGGTGTCTACGACGTGCTGGTCGGAATCAACCTGCTGCGTGAGGGGCTCGACCTGCCCGAGGTCTCGCTCGTCGCCATTCTCGACGCCGACAAGGAAGGGTTCCTGCGCAGCGGGACGTCACTCATTCAGACGATCGGTCGAGCGGCGCGAAACGTCTCCGGTGAAGTCCACATGTACGCCGACAACATGACCGACTCGATGCGATCGGCGATCGAGGAGACCGAGCGTCGCCGGGAGAAGCAGATCGCATACAACACGGCGCACGGCATCGATCCGCAGCCCCTGCGCAAGAAGATCGCCGACATCACCGACGTGCTGGCACGCGAGGCGTCCGATACCAAGGCGCTTCTGGCTCGTGGCGGCGGCTCGGGTCGCGCAGGCTCGCCGACGCCGCGCCTGCGGCGGGAGGGCATCGCGGCAGAGGGCGCCATGCAGCTCGAGGCGACCATCGAGGATCTCTCGCAGCAGATGCTCGCCGCGGCCGGTGAGCTGAAGTTCGAGCTGGCCGCGCGGCTCCGCGACGAGGTGCAGGATCTCAAGAAGGAGCTGCGGGCCATGGTGAATGCCGGCCACGCGTAAGCAGGTCCAGTGCGCCGCACCACCTGAACGACATGCAGGCGGTGCCGCCGGCAGGGTGGACTCGGGCTTCGCGCGGCGATGCTGACAGCCGGGTTCGCACTGTTTTGCTATCGTCGCCGAGTGAGCATCGAGCAGTCCTCCCCGTCGGATCCTTCGGAGGCCGGAATGGGGGTTGCGCAGCCCGCCGCGAACCGTCCGCAGAACGTCGTTGCTCGCTCACTCGCCGACATCGCCGATCAGGTCGGTGCGTCTCTCGTCGCCGGTGACGCGTTCGTCACGGGTATCGCTCTCAGCGCGGCCTCGACGCAGCCGGGTGATCTGTTCTTCGCCCAGCCGGGGGCCCGGACTCACGGCGCGCGCTATCTCGCCGACGCCGTGGAAGCCGGGGCGGTCGCGGTGCTCACCGACGCCGCCGGCGCCGACATCATCGACGCCACGACAGGACTCTCCGCGCTCCCACGGATCGTCGTCGATGGGCACCCCCGTCGGGTGTTGGGTGGGCTCGCCGCCTGGTTCTACGACCAGCCTGCGCGTGCGCTGAAGACGATCGGCATCACGGGGACGCAGGGCAAGACCTCGACGACCTATCTCGTCGATGCAGCGCGTCAGTCCCGGCACACCGGGGTGATCGGCTCGATGGGAACGCGCATCGACGGCGTCGCCGTTCCGTCCACTCTCACCACTCCGGAAGCCCCGCAGATGCACGCGCTGCTGGCGCTCATGCGCGAGCGCGGTGTCGAGGTGGTCTCTTCCGAGGTGTCGAGCCATGCCATCACGATGGGTCGCGTGGAAGGCCTCCGCTTCGACGTCGGCATCTTCCTCAACCTCGGCCACGACCATCGCGACTTCCACGGCACGCAGGAGGCCTATCTGCTGGCCAAGCGCGAGCTGCTGACGCCGGCGATGTCCTGTGTCGCGCTGGTGAACGTCGACGACCGGGCCGGGCGGCGCCTGCATGCCGATGCCGACCTGAACACGCAGTCGTTCTCGGTGACGGGTCGCGACGCGCACTGGCGCGCTGTCGACATCGACCTGCGGCTGGACGGCTCCTCGTTCACGGTGATCGGACCCGATGGCCAGACGGAGCGTTTCACCACACCCCTGGTGGGAGAGTTCAACGTCAGCAACATCCTGGCCGCGGTCGCGGCCCTCGAGATCGTGGGTCATCCTCTCTCGGCATCCGTGGAGGGGATTGCGAACTTCGCGGGCGTCGAGGGGCGGGTCCAGTTCGTCCCCGTGGATGCCGAGTTCCAGGTCGTCATCGACGCCGGCCACAAGCCCGAGGCGATCAACGCGCTGCTGCGCGCTATGCGGCCTCTGACGCCGGGGCGCATCATCACGGTGATCGGATCCAACGGCAATCGCGATGCGCACAAGCGCCCGCTCATGGGCCGCTTCTCCGCGATGGCCTCGGACATCGTGATCGTCACCGACGACAATCCCGCCGACGAGGACCCCGCGACCATCAGGCGAGCCGTCGTCGCCGGTACGCGCGGCTCGCGCGCAGAGGTCTTCGACGTGGGCGGCCGAGCCGAGGCGATCCACAAGGCCGTCGAACTCGCCCGGGAGGGTGACCTCATCGCCATCGTGGGTAAGGGCGACGAGCGTCACCAGATCATGCGAGACGGCGTGGTCGTTCCGCACAGCGACCCCGACGAGGTGGAGTGGGCGCTGCGGCAGCGCGCGCGATCATGACGTTCGACCGCGCCTGACGGGCGGTCCTGATCAGGGGCAGTGCATGAGCGGCTTCGGGCCGCTGCGGTCGAACGTGTGCTGGGACATCGCGTGGCCGCAGAGCGGGCAGGCCCGTTCGGCGCGCGCCGGCTCGGGCTCGCTCTCGTACGGACCGACCGACGCGGGACCGGCCAGGCGGATGAGCCGCGTGTTGAGGTACGTGTACCACCCGCCGGCGTCGCGCACCCGTTGACGAAGCGGCGGCCGCTCGGCATCGTTTCGTGTCATGAACATTAGTGTACTAACGGAATGAGTACAGTAGAGGCATGGATGCGCGCGACGATCTGCTGAAGCTCGAGAACCAGCTGTGCTTCGCTCTCGTGACGGCCGCGCGCAACGTCGTCTCCATCTATCGTCCTGTCCTCGATCCCCTCGGCCTGACGCACCCGCAGTACCTCGTGATGCTCGCCCTCTGGGAGCACTCGCCGCGCTCGCTGGGTGAGCTCGCGGAGGAGCTTGCGATGGAACCGGCCACCCTGTCGCCGCTCGTCAAGCGCCTCGAGGTGCAGGGGCGGGTCAGTCGCACGCGCCGCACTGACGACGAGCGGGTGCTGGATATCGCGCTCACCGCCGACGGCACGTCTCTGCGGGCACGGGCTCTCGACGTGCCGGCGCAGATCATGGCGAGAGTCGGGATGGATGCCGACCAACTTGCGGCACTGCGCGACGGTCTCGCCCCCTTCGCCGGCCGTCGGCCGGACTGAGGAGGGTGCGCCGAGAGCGCACCTCGGATCCGGTGTCGGAGGCCACACCTAGACTTGTCCGGTGCCCATCGTCCCTGTTGCCTCGTCGAAACTCAGCGTGCGCGGAGCCCGCGTCCACAACCTCAAGAACGTGGATCTCGACATCCCGCGCGACTCCCTCGTCGTCTTCACCGGCCTCTCCGGTTCAGGCAAGTCCAGCCTCGCTTTCGACACGATCTTCGCCGAAGGTCAGCGTCGTTACGTGGAGTCGCTGAGCGCGTACGCGCGGCAGTTCCTCGGTCAGGTCGACCGCCCGGACGTCGACTTCATCGAGGGATTGAGTCCCGCCGTCTCGATCGATCAGAAGTCGACGAACCGCAACCCGCGTTCGACGGTCGGCACCATCACCGAGATCCACGACTACATGCGTCTGCTGTGGGCGCGCATCGGTGTTCCGCACTGTCCCGAGTGCGGCGCCCAGATCCAGCGGCAGACCGTGCAGCAGATCGCCGATCAGCTCATGGAACTACCCGAGCGCACGCGCTATCAGATCGTGGCCCCGGTCGTGACGCAGAAGAAGGGCGAGTTCGTCGACCTCTTCAAGGAGCTGTCGGCCAAGGGATACGCCCGCGCGGTCGTGGACGGCGACCTGATTCAGCTCGCGGAGCCCCCGACGCTCAAGAAGAGCTACAAGCATGACATCGCGGTCGTGGTCGACCGGCTCGTGGCAAGTGGCGACATCCTCGGCCGCGTCACCGACTCGGTCGAGACCGCGCTCGGCCTCGCCGACGGCATCGTGCAGATCAACTTCGTCGACGAAGAAGGGGACGACGCGTGGGTGAGTTTCAGCGAGAAGCTCGCCTGTCCGAACGGGCATCCGCTGCAGCTGACCGAAATCGAGCCGCGTACCTTCTCGTTCAACGCTCCCTTCGGCGCGTGCCCCACCTGTTCCGGTCTGGGCACGCGGATGTCGGTCGATGTCGAGCTGATGCTGGGCGATGAAGAGCTGTCGATCAACGACGGCGTCATCATCCCATGGACGACACAGGGCAAGGGGCTGTACCAGTATTACGAGCGCCTCCTGGTGGGCCTGGCCGATGACCTCGACTTCTCGCTCGACACACCGTGGCGGGACCTGTCCACCGACGTCCAGGATGCGATCCTTCGCGGCGAGAACTACAAGGTCACGGTGAAGTGGCGCAACCGCTACGGCCGGGAGATGCGCTACTCGTCCGGGTTCGAGGGGGTGGTGCCCTACATCGAGCGTCAGTACACCCAGGCCGAGACCGACGCGCAGCGCCAGCGATGGGCGGAGTACCTTCGTGAGGTCCCGTGTCCCGTGTGCCACGGCGACCGTCTGAAGCCCGAGGTGCTGGCCGTCCTGGTGCACGACCATTCGATCGCCGATGCGTCGCGCATGAGTCTGGCCGACGCGCAGCAGTACTTCGCGCAGCTCGAGCTGACCGACCGCGAAGCCAAGATCGCCGCCGCCGTCCTCAGGGAGATCCGCGCGCGCTTGGACTTCCTCGTGCAGGTCGGACTGAACTATCTGAGCCTCGGACGCTCCGCGGGCTCGCTCTCCGGTGGGGAGGCCCAGCGCATCCGGCTCGCGACGCAGATCGGCTCCGGGCTGACGGGCGTGCTGTACGTGCTCGACGAACCCTCCATCGGGCTGCACCAACGAGACAACCGTCGGCTGATCGAGACTCTCGTCCGGCTGAAGGATCTGGGCAACACCCTCATCGTCGTCGAGCACGACGAGGAGACCGTGCAGGCGTCGGACTGGATCGTCGACATCGGGCCCCGCGCGGGTGTCGACGGAGGCGAAGTCGTGCATTCGGGTCCGCTGTCGTCGCTGCTCGAGGAAGAGCGCTCGTTGACGGGCGCCTACCTCAGCGGGCGGCGGTCGATCGCGACGCCCAAGAAGCGGCGCAAGATCGACAAGAAGCGCATGCTGACCGTCGTCGGCGCCCGCGAGAACAACCTGCAGAACGTCACTGCCGAATTCCCCCTCGGGGTGCTCACCGCCGTGACGGGCGTCAGCGGCTCGGGCAAGTCGACTCTGGTCAACGGCATCCTCTACGAAGTCCTCGCGACCAAGCTCAACGGAGCGCGCCGCGTGGCGGGCAAGCACACCCGGATCACCGGACTCGACAACCTCGACAAGGTCGTGCACGTCGATCAGGCCCCGATCGGGCGGACACCGCGATCCAACCCCGCGACCTACACGGGCGTGTTCGATCGCATCCGCACCCTGTTCAGCGAGACGCCTGAGGCGAAGGTGCGCGGCTACCAGCCGGGTCGGTTCAGCTTCAACGTCAAGGGCGGTCGTTGTGAGGCCTGCTCGGGCGACGGCACGATCAAGATCGAGATGAACTTCCTGCCCGACGTCTATGTCGACTGCGAGGTCTGTCACGGCAAGCGCTACAACCGTGACACGCTCGCCGTGCACTACAAGGGCAAGAACATCGCCGAGGTGCTGGAGATGCCGATCTCCGAGGCGGCCGACTTCTTCGAGCCGATCCAAGCGATCCACCGCTTCCTGAAGACCCTCGTCGACGTCGGGCTCGGGTATGTCCGACTCGGACAGTCGGCGACGACGCTCTCCGGCGGCGAGGCTCAGCGCGTCAAGCTCGCGACCGAGCTGCAGCGCCGCTCGAATGGGCGCAGCATCTACGTGCTCGACGAGCCCACGACCGGGCTGCACTTCGAAGACGTGTCTCTGCTGCTGAAAGTGCTGGGCGGCCTCGTCGACAAGGGGAACACGGTCGTCGTCATCGAGCACAATCTCGACGTGATCAAGTCGGCCGACTGGATCATCGACCTGGGGCCCGAGGGTGGTTCGGGCGGCGGCCGCATCGTCGCGACGGGGACGCCAGAGCAGGTGGCGCGCGTCGAAGAGAGCCACACGGGCGCCTTCCTGGCCGAGATCCTCGCGGCAGGGCCGTCTGACGAGGGGGCGACGGCGCGGGGGCCGGTGCGGAAGGCCGGCTGACGATGGCCGACGCGCTTCCTTACAAGCCGAAGCCGGGGGAGATCCCCACGCAGCCCGGGGTCTACCGCTTCCGCGACGCGGACGGCCGCGTCCTCTACGTCGGCAAGGCCAAGAATCTGCGCGCCCGGTTGTCCAACTACTTCGCGCCGCTGCACACCCTGCACGAGCGCACCCGCCGGATGGTGCTCACGGCGGCATCCGTGGAGTGGACGGTGGTCGGCAGCGATGTCGAGTCGCTGCAGCTGGAGTACATGTGGATCCAAGAGTTCTCGCCGCCGTTCAACGTGCGCTACAAGGACGACAAGTCCTACCCCTACATGGCGATCACCTTGGCCGACGAGGCGCCGCGCGTCATCGTGACCCGCAATCGGCGCATTCCCGGAGCGCGCTATTTCGGCCCGTACCCGAAGGTGTGGGCGGTGCACGACACGATCGACCTGATGATCAAGGTCTTCCCCATCCGCACCTGCTCCGACGCGTCGTACAAGAAGGCCATGGCGACCGGACGACCGTGCTTTCCGGGACAGATCGGTCGATGCGGCGGACCGTGTTCGATGAAGGTCACGATCGAGGAGCACCGCGCCATCGTCGACGACTTCGTCGCTTTCATGGCGGGCGGAGACCAGCGCTTCGCGCGTGACCTCACCGCGCGCATGCGCGAGGCGGCGGCGGCGATGGACTACGAATCGGCCGCGGTCTACCGCGACCGGCTGCAGGCGATCGATGCGGTGCTCAGTCGCAGTTCTCTGGTGCTGGCCGAGGACACGGATGCCGATCTGTTCGGCATCGCGGAGGACGAACTCTCGGCGGCGGTGCAGCATTTCGTCGTCCGGGGCGGTCGCGTACGCGGTGTCCGTGCGACGACCATCGACAAGGAGCTCGACATCTCCTCCGCCGACGTGGTGGATCAGGTGCTCCAGCGCACGTACGGTGACGCTGAGTCATCCGACATCCCTCGCCAGGTCCTGGTGCCGCGCCTGCCGGATGATGCCGCGGAGCTGGAGCAGTGGCTGCAGGAGCGGCGCGGCAAGCGCGTGAGCCTGCAGGTCGCCCAACGCGGGCGCAAGGCCGACCTGATGCGCACCGCCACCGTCAACGCGCAGCAGGCGCTCTTGCTGCACAAGACGCGCCGCACGTCCGACTACACGTCGCGCACGAAAGCTCTCACCGACCTGCAACTCGCCCTCGGCATGGACGAGGCGCCGCTGCGGATCGAATGCTACGACGTGTCGCATCTGTCGGGAACCAACGTCGTGGCCTCCATGGTGGTCTTCGAAGACGGGCTGCCGCGCAAGGATCAGTACCGCTCCTTCAGCATCGCGGAGACGACCGACGACACCGACTCGCTCTATCAGGTGCTGACGCGTCGCCTGGCCCAC